>CAYTNC010000263.1:0-3748 GCA_964438935.1 uncultured Bacteroidales bacterium | reverse complement strand
GAAGGAATCAGCATTAACCGGATTGCAGATCAACCCGGGGTTGTAAAAAAATCTGTTTCTACCTTTCTTTTTGAGCTGTTGTTTGCCATTATTTCTGTTATCCTGGTAACCATGTTGTTGTTGCCCTTGCGTGTGGCATCGGTAGCTGCTTCTTCAATTCCGGTTACCATTTTCATTTCACTCGGACTGATGTATGTGCTGGGTTTGGAATTAAATACCGTAACACTTGCCGCGTTAATAGTAGTATTGGGTATGATCGTCGACAATTCCATTGTAATTGTCGACAGTTACATGGAGAAGCTTGACCAGGGTATGTCGCGCTGGAATGCTGCCATTTCCAGTGCCAATATTTACTTTAAGGCTATATTCTCAGCCACACTGGCCATAAGCATTACCTTTTTCCCTTTTTTATTCACGCTCAAAGGCACTTTCAGGGACTTTGTGCAAATGTTCCCGTGGACGGTAACACTTACACTGGGTATATCGCTGCTGGTTGCCATGATGGTGATTCCTTATCTGGAATATTTCTTTATAAGCAGCGGGTTCCATAGAAATGAAGGTTCACGCAGGAAGGGATTCAATATGCTCGGTTTCATACAGAATAATTACGAGAAATACCTTCTGAAAGCTTTTGAGAAGCCAAAACTTACATTGGGGCTAGGCATCCTTTCAGTGTTGTTAGCCGCCGGGCTGTTCTTAATCGTGCCACAACGCCTGATGCCTGTTGCCGAACGCAACCAGTTTGCGGTAGAAATCTACCTGCCGCAGGGTAGCTCATTGGCAAGCACGGCCCGGGTTGCTGACAGCCTGGAGCAATTGCTGACAGCAGACAACAGAATCCTGTCGGTTACCTCTTTTATTGGCAGCAGCTCACCACGGTTCCACGCAACCTATGCGCCCAAGGTTCCGGCAAAAAATTACGCACAGTTCATTGTAAACACATCCTCAAGCAAGGAAACCGAACTTCTGCTCAATGAATACGCGGGCAGGTATGCCAACTACTTCCCCAATGCATACGTGCGTTTTAAACAGCTCGATTATCAACCTGTTGCAGCTCCTATCGAGGTGAGGATAAGCGGGGATGACATCACTGCTCTTAAGGAAACCGGCGACTCGTTGATAGTTAAAATGCGCGGTGTAAAAGGCATATGTTGGGTACGCAGTGATTTCGGCGAAATGCAGCCTGCCAACCGGGTGGATATAAATGCTGTTGAAGCCAACCGGCTTGGGATCGACAAGACCACTGTTGCTGCAAACCTGGCTATCAGGTACAACGGACTTCCTGTTACAACAGTGTGGGAAAATGATTACCCGGTAACGGTAAAACTTAAAGCAGGCTCTAATGAAAAAATGGACTCCACAAACCTTGACAACGAGTACATCCATTCTCTGATTCCCGGTATTTCGGTGCCTTTGAGGCAAATAGCCACCATTCATGCCGACTGGAATGAGGGTCAGATCGTACGCAGAAACGGAATACCCACATTAACGGTGATGGCTGATATCAGCCGCGGTGAAAATATCAACAGCATATTTCCGGAAGTCAGGGCCATTGCAGAATCTGTTCCTGTTTCCGAAGACGTTGCCATTAGTTATGGCGGCGCATATGAGAATGATGAAGAATACCTGCCGGGCATATTGACTGGCTTGATTATCAGCATATTTATGATATTTATGATACTTGTAATCCACTTCAAAAAAATCAACCTGGCACTACTGGTATTGGGTTCATCAGCACTCAGCCTGTTGGGGGCCTTTCTGGGAGTTTTGCTGGTTGGAGTTGAATTCGGCATTACTTCGATTTTGGGAATTGTAAGTCTTATTGGTATTCTTGTGCGTAACGGAATCATCATGCTCGACTACGCTGAAGAACTGCGCTATAAGCACAGTATGAGCATTAAGGACGCTGCCATTGAAGCAGGAAAACGAAGGATGCGACCAATTTTCCTTACATCAGCAGCGGCTTCCGTTGGTGTCATTGCCATGATCATCAGTTCGAACCCGCTCTGGAGCCCCATGGGTGCAGTTATCTGCTTTGGCACCATCACTTCCATGATTTTGCTGGTACTGATACTCCCTGTGGCCTACTGGATGATTTTCCGAAAACAGGAAAAAACAGCCACTTCAAAAGGCTCCGGTATGAAACCGGTATTGGTTTCAATGATGATGGCAATAACTTTTCTGGGAAATCCGTTTGATGCCTCCGGTCAGAATCAATACACGCTTGAGCAATGCAAAAAGCTGGCACTTGAAAACAATGTTCAGGTACGGAATTCAAACCTGGAGTTACTTGCTTCAGAGCAGGTTAAAAAAGCTGCATTTACTAATTACTTTCCTAAAATCAGTGCAACAGCCATGTCGTTCAGGTTCAATGAACCCTTGTTCAACCTGGATGTCGAAGGTGGTCAGCTACCCATTCTGGCTACTGACGGTACCACACCTCCGGTTCCGGTGCCCGGCCAGTTTGCCTATTTTCCGGGACTATCCCTGTCCCTGCTTGATAAAGGAAATATGGCTGCTGTCACTGCTATTCAGCCAATTTTTGCCGGAGGCCGGATTGTGAATGGCAACAGCCTGGCCCGTGTTGGCGTGGATGTGAATGCAGGCAAGCTGATTCTGTCAAGAAATGAAGCATTGCTGAAAACTGAAGAAAAATACTGGCTTGTGGTATCGCTGAATGAAAAGAAACAAACGCTGGCGGCTGTTGAAGAATTACTTGACAGCTTACATAAGGAAGCCAGTGATGCCTGGCAGGCGGGATTGATCAATCGCAACGACGTGCTGAAAGTTACGCTGAAACAAAGCGAAGTAAGGAGTGCCAGACTGAAGCTCGACAACGGCATCAGGCTTGCTTCCATGGCTCTTTGCCAGCACATTGGCATGCCCTATGATACGTTGATGATTCTGGCTGACACGCTGGCTGATTTCCGCGAACCTGCCGCTGTTTATGTAAATGGAGACGAAGCGGTTCAGAACCGGGAGGAATACGATCTGTTACAACAAAGTCTGAAAGCTGAACGGCTCAAAACAAGGATGAAGGTGGGTGAATATCTTCCGCAGGCGGGTGTTGGTGTTGGTGCGCTATACTACGATATTCCTGATGAAGGAACTACCAATTCAATGATCTTCGGAACCATTAACATACCCATATCCGATTGGTGGGGTGCAGCTCATACCATCAAAGAAAGAAAATACCAGGAAGAAATTGCGCAGAATAACTCAGCGGATCAAACGGAACTCATGATGCTTCAGATCAGAAAAAACTGGAACGAACTCTATGAAGCCCGGCAACAAATTGATATTGCAGTTGAAACCATTTCACAGGCTGAGGAAAACCTGAAAATCAACAGAGACAACTACAAAGCAGGCATAATCAATATTTCTGATATGCTTGAGGCACAGGTATTGCTGCAACAGGCTAAAAACATGCTGACGGATGCCCGCGTCAATTACCGGATCAGAATGAACGCGTATTTACAAGCCACAGGCAGGTATGAATCAGAATAAGTGCAGGCAATTTTAAAATTTTTGAAAGTCCCGGGTCGACACCATCATTTTCTTATTAAGTTTATAGCCCTGTCGCCCGGGGCTTTTTTCGTGCAAAAAACTGCCATATAAAATAAAGAAAGCAAACCCGGGTTCTTTAAATATCCCTTGCCTTGTTAAAACTTATTGCTTTAAGCAGCCAGTTCGGCAAAGCCTTTTCAGGTTTGCGGTCCCGAAGATTCAGATACCACCCCAGGCTTTT
>CAYTNC010000262.1:2508-3760 GCA_964438935.1 uncultured Bacteroidales bacterium | reverse complement strand
ATGTATCTTTCACCGAACGAGAAGGCCAGTCCGTTAATGGAGGAAGTGGTTCCGGGGGTGAAAATGATTTCGCTGGAAGAAGCTGCATTAATAAAGCGCTGAACCGTTTTCCGGGCATTTTCATAATCTTCGGTGGCTTTTTCGCTCAGGTAGTGAACTCCGCGGTGGATGCTGCTGTTGTGTTGCGTGTGATAATCGTTAATGCAGTCGATCACACACCGGGGCTTCTGCGTTGTGGCACCGTTATCAAGATAAACCAGGGGCCGGTTATATACCTGTCGACTGAGGATGGGGAAGTCTTTACGTATTTGATCAATATTGAAGTTCATGGAAAATGTTTTTACCCGCAATGGATGTTGCAGTCGTTGCATTTGGATAGTTCACCTTTCAGCCTTTTGTCAACCAGGGCAATGATTCTTTCCTTTAAAACCGGAATTGAGATGCGGCTCACTATTTCATTGGCGAAGGCGTACATCAGCAGGTGCCGGGCTTCGGTTTCGGGAATACCGCGTGAACGCAGGTAGAAAAGGGCTTCCTTATCGAGCTGGCCCACAGTTGCCCCGTGGCTGCACTTCACGTCATCGGCATAAATTTCGAGGTGCGGCTTGGTATTCATTCTGGCAGTGGAAGACAGCAGTATGTTGTTGTTTTTCTGGTATGCCTGGGTTTTCTGGGCGTCTTTCCGCACCAGGATTTTTCCGTTAAAGGCACCGGTAGCTTCTTCATCGAGGATTCCCTTAAAAAGCTGGTTGGAGGTGCAAAGCGGACTGGCGTGGTCCATCAGCACAAAATTGGCCACGTGTTGCCGGTCGTCACAAAGAAAAAGTCCGTTCAGGTTTGCTTCGGCACCTGAGCCACCCAGGGTTACATAAAAGCTGTTCCGGATGAGTCCGCCATGCAGCGAAATGCTGTTGCTGCTGAACCGGCTGTTTTCGAGCTGGTGAATGAAAAGATTGTTGATTTGGGTAGACCGGCTGTTTTCGTTCTGGAGCCTGTCAAAGTTCAGCGAAGCGTTCTTTCCGGTATGGATTTCGGTAAGGGAATTGGTCAGGTAGCCGTGGTTGCAAAGTGAGTGATCACAAACCACCATATTGCAGGAACTGTTTTCTTCAGCAACAATCAGGTTGCGCCTGGTGATTCTCAGGTTTTTTGCAGAGTGGCTCAGGTTGATGATCTGAATGGGTTTTTCAACCGTTACATTTTTGGGAATATAAACGAAAACGCCATCCTGGGCAAAAAGGGTATTGAGTGC
>CAYTNC010000262.1:0-2408 GCA_964438935.1 uncultured Bacteroidales bacterium | reverse complement strand
CATTTTTGGGAATATAAACGAAAACGCCATCCTGGGCAAAAAGGGTATTGAGTGCTACAAGTCCGTCAGCTGAAGTATTGGCATATTTTGCATAATGTGTTTCAAACAGACTGGGATATTTTACCGAAGCTTCACTCAGGCTGCAGACAATAACACCTTCAGGCAGGCCGCTGACCTGTACACCAGCAGCAAAGAATCCGTTTAAAACCAACACCACATGGGTATCAAGTTCCGGCACATCGCATTTAAAGATACTGTTAATGTCAATTTTAAAGGGATTGGGGCTGAGTTCCGTTTCATATTGCCCGTTGAAGTACTGTTCGAGCGGCGTGTACCGGTAATTCTCATTTTTTGTGGTAGGAATTCCCAGCCTTTCGAAGTCGCTTAATGCCTTTTCTCTGTGAGAATTAATGACATGTCCTGATCCGGATTCCAGTTCGCCGTTGCTTTTTTCAAACAAGCCGATCAGATCACTTTTCAATGCAACAGAAACAGATTCATTCATAGGTCAACAGCCATTTATTCGTTATCTGTCTTAATCCAGTCGTAACCCCTTTCCTCGAGTTCCAGAGCGAGTTCCCTGCCGCTTGATTTGACAATCTTTCCTTTATATAACACATGCACAAAGTCGGGTACAATGTGTTCAAGCAGGCGTTGATAATGGGTAATCACTATGGTGGCATTGTCATTCCGACGCAGTTTATTAACACCCTGGGCAACAATCCGGAGGGCATCAATATCCAGTCCCGAATCGGTTTCATCGAGTATGGCCAGGGTAGGTTCGAGCATGGCCATCTGGAATATCTCGTTCTTCTTTTTTTCACCGCCAGAGAAGCCTTCGTTTACAGAGCGGTTGGTGAGGCTGCTGGTGAGTCCGACCAGGTCTTTTTTCTCGCGCATTAGTTTAAGGAAATCGGAAGCGGAGATCGGGTCGAGGCCCTTGAATTTCCGGTGTTCGTTGATGGCAGTTTTCATGAAGTTAACAATGGAAACGCCCGGTATTTCAACAGGGTATTGGAAGCCCAGGAACAGACCCCTGCGGGCCCTGTCCTCGGGACTCATTTCAAGCAGATTTTCGTCTAAAAAAGTAACCGATCCGCTGGTGATTTCAAAAATATCCCTTCCGGCCAATGCGGCGGCCAGGGTGCTTTTGCCGGAGCCGTTGGGGCCCATGATGGCATGTACTTCTCCGGCTTTAACTTCCAGGTTGATTCCCTTGAGAATTTCTTTGCCGTCGATGGATACGTGTAAATCTTTTATTTGTAACATAAACATTTATATTTAATCTATTTGGTACGGACAGGTCGCGACCTGTCCTTACGGGATATATACGGACAGGTCGCGACCTGTCCGTACAATTATTAATGCAATCATCCCACGCTGCCCTCCAGGCTGATCTGCAATAATTTCTGGGCTTCCACGGCAAATTCCATGGGCAGTTTGTTCAGCACTTCGCGGGCATAGCCATTTATAATCAGCCCCACAGCATTTTCGGTGTCAATTCCACGCTGGTTGCAATAGAAAATCTGATCTTCCCCTATTTTTGAGGTGGTGGCTTCATGTTCGATAACGGCAGACTGGTTTTCCACTTCGATATAAGGGAAGGTGTGGGCACCGCACTTGTCGCCCATGAGCATGGAGTCGCACTGGGTAAAGTTTCTGACGTTATCGGCAGACTTCAGCACTTTCACCAGGCTTCGGAAGCTGTTCTGGCCGTGTCCGGCTGAAATTCCCTTGGATATAATGGTACTGCGGCTGTTTTTTCCTATATGGATCATTTTTGTTCCGGTGTCGGCCTGCTGGTAGTGGTTGGTAACGGCTACCGAATAGAATTCACCGGTAGTGTTGTTTCCGCGCAGGATACAGCTGGGATACTTCCAGGTAATGGCAGATCCGGTTTCCACCTGGGTCCAGGAGATTTTAGAATGGTCACCCTTGCAAATTCCGCGTTTGGTTACAAAGTTGTAAATACCGCCTTTACCGTTTTTATCGCCGGGATACCAGTTCTGAACGGTGGAATACTTCACTTCCGCGTTTTCCATGGCCACAATTTCCACAACTGCAGCATGCAGCTGGTTTTCATCGCGCATGGGAGCAGTGCAGCCTTCGAGGTAGCTCACATAGCTGTCGTCATCGGCCACCAGCAGGGTGCGTTCAAACTGGCCTGTATTGGCCGCGTTGATCCGGAAATAGGTGGAGAGTTCCATGGGGCAGCGCACTCCTTTGGGAATATAGCAAAACGAACCGTCACTGAAAACAGCAGAGTTCAAAGTGGCAAAGTAATTGTCGGTATAGGGCACCACGGTACCCAGGTATTTTTTAACCAGCTCGGGGTATTCACGAATGGCCTCGCTCATGGAGCAAAAGATAACGCCCTGTTCAGCGAGTGTTTCGCGGAAGGTGGTTTT
>CAYTNC010000261.1:0-3785 GCA_964438935.1 uncultured Bacteroidales bacterium | reverse complement strand
TGTGGTTGTAAAAACGGGCATCTTCAGTTGACACCAGTGCCTGAATGAGGTCTTCAGGAATCTGATCAAAGGTGATGCTGGTGCGGTTTTCCTTATAAATTTTGCCAGCTAATTCACCGTCATGGGATAAAACCACCGATGCGGTTGCATTTTTAATATTTCGCAATTCGTTTTTACTTTCCAGCAAACAGCATGCCCTGATGAATACAATCAGGGCAACAACAACTGGTATTGTTGCTGCAGCATACAAGCCGATACGGAGGATTTTTCTTTTATTCACAAGCTGCAAGAATCATCTTCAAATTTCATCATTTTTAACGTGAAGGAATGGAAAATATTTGACAACAAAACATGCAGGCCTGTTTTACCCAGTGAACTTAATATGAAATGATTGTTCATACATTATATAGCTGAACAAATATATTGTATTGCTGTATTTCATGCCATTCTTTCTACATTTGCGGTTCTAACCCGTGAAATATGATCCAGGACATCCACCCCCATGTTTTTAACAACACTTTTGTTCAGGCTGTTTGTTGTGGCGATGATTTTGTTTTTCAGTTTCGGGGTGATGATTTACTGATGCGGCAAAAGGGAGAAGAATTTGCCCTTCCGCTAAGAAAAGAATCTGTTCAAACATGTGAGCAAGGGATATTTCTGTTTTCGCTCGATGGCGCCAACTGCTTCCTGGTGCATGATTTTGTTGCTCCTGATGATCCGGGTTATGTTTACCATGGTGTCAGCCTCTTTCGTGTGCTTCAACCGAAGCAGGTTGCCTGGGCATCCATAGTGGCACAGCAGTTACTGAACTGGTATGAACTGAACCGGTTTTGCGGCAAATGCGGTGCCGGTATGAAGCTGAAACACGACGAAAGAGCGCTTTTTTGTGAAACATGCGGGAATACCATTTATCCGAAAATTTCTCCGGCTGTTATTGTGGCTATTGTTTGCCGCGATAAAATCCTGCTTGGCAAGGGAATTAACTTCAGGGGTGGTTTCTATTCGCTGATTGCCGGGTATGCCGATGTGGGAGAGTCGCTTGAAGCCACTGTGGTAAGGGAAGTCAAAGAAGAAACGGGACTTGATGTAAAAAACATCCGCTACTATAAGAGTTCACCCTGGCCAGTCTCAGGTTCCCTGATGATCGGGTTTGTTGCTGAGGCTGATGACAGGCAGCCCATTACCATTGATCCGAAGGAAATATCCGATGCAGGCTGGTTTTCGCGTGATGAACTCCCTGCTCATCCCCCTGCTGAAATCAGCATTGCAGGGGAGATGATTGAGTTGTTCAGAAGGGGGAAATTGTCTGAACTTTGATTTTTCTGATTTTTGTGATGACTTTTATTACTCTGATCACAATCAGAACGCTCCTGGTTACACCTTTTTCAGCAATTTCTGCAGTTCCTGAATTTCATTTGACACACTGTTGAGCAGCCGGTGGTTCATATCGGCAAAACGTGCCGTCACATATTGTGCGTAAAGCTGCATATCATCTGCGGCTTGCTTTCCCGTATCTTTCAGGAAATCGTCTTTGAATTCACTGAACCGGCTTGCTGGTCCGAAAAATGGCATGTATGGTTATTTTAGTTAATGACAATTAATTATAGCTTAAAGATAGCAAAAATAGTTGATTACCTTAAAAAGCGGCCGGCGTAAACAAAGCATGCAGCTATCAACAGGATGAGTGCTCCGGCTAACGGACGCGGATTTGCTACCAGCAGAAAAAACTGCCAGATAGCCAAAAAAATAAAAGGCGACAGCAGTTTGAAATAGCCCGGGGTGATGAAAACCAGTGCAAGTCCGGCCAGTCCTGATATGACAATGCACAGGAACCAGAATAAATCAGTCCATTCCTTATCGTATTTTCCGGTTGATTCGGCTGCATCCTTCATACCCAGCATCATCCTGCGTTCCATGATGTAATGCCCGGCATCAAAAACCGCGGTCCATAACCTGTGTAAAATTCCCTGCTTGTTGAACCAGTGGGTGCGCACCAGCAGGCGCGTGTTTCCGTCTTTTGTTTCCGTTAACCTGAATTCTCCCCAAACTTCCAATACAAAATACTTCCCTTGTTCGGATTCAATAATTTTAAAGCCCTCAGTGAAATTTCCGGCGGAGTCCGGTTTGGTGTAGGGGATCAGCCGGCCAACGGGCATATCGGTATTTTTTAAATCAGGTATTTTTGCGGTTCCGTAACCCAAAGGACGTTCCAGGAATTCATAGCTGTAGAATCCCCTCCGGTCAGCTCCCAGGGCGGCCACATAAGGCCATACCTCTGCAGCAGGCCTGGTAATTTCAACAGCCCTGGTGCAGCTGATGGTCTCGGCATATTTATCGCCCTGCATGGCCATGGAACGCTCACCGGGAGTGGCACCCCAATGCAGAATGTACGGGCGGAAAAAGATCAGGTAAACAACAAATTCAATACTCAAAACTAAAATCAGGATGGCGATGGATTTCATGGCTCGTTTTTTGCAAAAGTGCATTTCTGAAGTTATGCCGCCAAAAAAAATCAACCAACGGGGGAAATGTGGGAATGAATGGGGGCGGGTTGTTTGTTGTGGAAAAACATTGCAGATGTGAATGGGGATGACTAAATTTAGCGTATTGATGGGGAACAATAAATTATGGGAACAAGATTTTTCAAAACCGGCCTGGTCTTCACAGGGTTGCTTAATATGCTGTGCTTTTGGATAAATGCCCAGCCTGAAAGCATGAAGCTCGCTTCATCACTGGTTGATTTCGGAAACATTGCCTCTGTGATGTACCCGGCAAAAACAGTTGAATTCACCAATGTGTCGGATCAGAAACTGGCCATTCTGGTTATAGAAAAGAGTCCGGATGTGAAGGTGGGCTATGAACACCGTTTTTTCGAACCGGGAGAAAAGGGATTGATCACGTTGTTTTACAGTCCGGAAAACCTGGGTCTTTTCACCGACGAGATACGCATTTTCACCAACCTGGATAACAATCCGTATGTGCTTACGTTAAAAGGCAACGCCATCACCATTGAAGAGTGTTTTCCGGACAGAAACAACATGACGCTGCGCAATGTGCTTGTGGTGAACAAGGAAACCCAGGCCCCGGTGCCTTTTACAGAGGTTTCTTTTGTGCACAACTTCAAAACGGAAAGCCCCATTTTGTGTAAAACCGATGGAAACGGCAAAGCGGTAAAGGCTCTACCCATTGGACAATACAGCGCGAAATCAAATGTTACGGGCTATGAGCCTTACAACCTCGATTTCTTTCTGCCCCGTTCACAGCCCAATGTGCTCATAGAGCTGATTCCGCTTATAACCGCGCCTGTATTAGCCGGGATTGAAAATCCTGTGGTTGTTCCGTTGATAAAAGATACTGTTGTTCCGGAATCACCTGTTGTAACATCGGCAGAATTACCTGAGGACAGGTATGCTGCCAACAACATTGTGCTGTTGCTGGATGTTTCGAGCTCCATGCGGCAAAATGGCAAATTCACCCTGCTTCAGCAATCGGTTAACAACCTGGTGCTGGCATTGCGGCAAATCGATAACGTTTCGATCATTACCTATGCCGGGGATGCGAAGATTGTGCTGAGGGGTGTTCCGGGTGATGAAAAAGAAAAGATCATGGAAGTGGTGCAGGAATTAACTGCAGCCGGGATCACACAAGGAGTGAAGGGTTTGAATACGGCCTATGAGCTGGCAACCAAACGATTCATCCAGGGAGGGAACAACCAGATCATCCTGGCTACCGATGGCGAGTTTTCGGAGAAAAATGTACCCGACTCGTATTATGAGCAGTTTATT
>CAYTNC010000260.1:0-3791 GCA_964438935.1 uncultured Bacteroidales bacterium | reverse complement strand
CAATAATCATATAATTTTTGTCTGCGAGAGTGCCCTGAAAGGGCAACAGCATCAGGATAGGGCAACGCCCTATTTAAGCTATCGTTAATCACCAAAAGCCCTGAAAGGGCGATAGCAAGGCTTTTAGTCCCAAACATATCGTTCATCATAATCTACCTTATATTTTTTGAGAAACGCCCGGAATTCATCCTTGAAGGTCATTTTCTTATGATGTTCTTGTTGGTTGGCTATATAAGCAACAACAATGTCAATTTCTGCAGGGTTTACAGAAAAAATGCTTATGCCCCTACAGGGCGATTATGTTACACATTCAACATCAGATAGGGCGTTGCCCTATCCTAATATCTTATGCCCCTTCAGGGCAAAAAAAAAACCAACTAAACCCAAAAAAAACGAACTAAATCCAGTAACATCATACACAATAATTAACCATTTACCAGCCCTGGCCTTTAAAAAACTAACCCTCAATAAATCGTTTAATAATTACTTCACAATATAGAATTGATTTCACTCCCTACAATAATCATCTATTTTTTGTCTGCGAGAGTGCCCTGAAAGCCTGCCTGACGGCAGGCAGGGGCAACAGCATCAGGATAGGGCAACGCCCTATTTAAGGTATCGTTAATCACCAAAAGCCCTGAAGGGGCGACAGCAAGGATTTCCCACCAAATTCTACAAGAAATCCAAACACCCGAAGCCTCAAACTTCTTCTTCAAACGCGAAGCTTCAAACTTCTTCTTCAAACCCTATCAAACATTCCATACAGACTCTGACAGGTCTAGTGACTCTGTCAGGTCTTCCCACCCAGCACCCAGCACCCTATTCTCTCATTCTCATAAACAGCGGCATATAAATCACCAACGAAATCATCGAAAGGATAAGCCCGCCAATGGTGCCTGCGGCAAAGGCAAACCAGAACACCTCGTGCTGTCCGCCCCACACAAACGGAATGAGCCCGATGATGGTTGAAAGCACCGTTAACACCACCGGAATGATCTTTTGATTATAAGCCTTAATGTAAAGGTTGCGCAAATTGTTGTCCGGATGCTTGCGCCTGAGATTATTGAAATCGTTAATTATAAATATCCCCGAATTTACCACAATGCCGCAAAGCAGGATGAATGATGCAAACCCGCCCTGGTCGAAATTAAATCCAAACAGGTAAAAAGTAAGAAATACACCCACAAAGGCGAGGGGTATCAGCGCCATGATGGCCAGGGGTTGTACCAGCGATTCGAGCAATATGGCACATAAAAGGTAAATAATCAGCAATACCAGGAAAATAAGGTAATACTGGGTAGGATCGCTGGGAAACCACCACGAATACTGCTTGTCACCAACCTTATATCCTAACGGCAGTAAGGCCGCTGTTTCCTTGATGTTCCTGTCCATCACCCGCTTTGCCAGTTCATAAGGACCAATGAACTCATACGCCACAATCAACCGGTATTGCTGGTTGTTCCTGTAAACATCATTGCCCATGCGGCGTTTGCTGATGCTGCCAAACGAAAGCAGTTTGGCCGTTTTATCGTCCATGGCCACCGGACCGTTTTTTATCCACCAGGTATTATACCGGTCGTAATCCGCTGATGTCAGCACCACCGGAACGGCGCCACTCTCGTCGTGTACCGGGTTCAGCTGCTGCCGGAAAAGCCTTCCCTGCAAAAAGCCGTAATAATCGTTAAGGGTAAGACTGCGCAGGGCAAGCATGCGCGGATCGAACTCCATGTAAAACTCATTCAGCACAGAAGACCCCCATTCATCCCTGCCGGTGATTTCAATTTTGCCAACCCTTTGGTTCAGCCGCAACCGGTCGGTCAAATCCTGGGCATAAGCATAAAGCTGATCGTAATTAAAACCTTCCAACACAATCCGGTTCGAAAGGTAACCCGAGCCCAGGGCGTTACTGAACCCCTGCCCCACGCCGTAAATCGACCAGTCGACTCCACCCAGTCCAATGGCATGTGAAGTCAGCAATTCCTTCAGGTAAAACGGAAAAGCTCCGCCTTCATATTCGGGTTTGAAATGAATTACAATTGAACCGTTGCGATAGTTGTATACTGATGTCTGAAATAGTTGAACCTCTTCGTGCCGGCTGATATAATTTTCCATTTTCAGCATGGCTTCATTCAGCTGTTGCACGGTACATCCTTCGGGCATGCTGCCCCTGACGTAAAGCGTTGTACGTTGCGGCTCGCTGTAAAATGAACTGTTGTACACATGCTGCGAAAACAGTCGCAGTGACCCGCCCAACAACTTTTCCGTTATGGGCATGATCTTGCTTTTCACCAGGCCTTTCTCCATAACTTTGTTGTAAGCCCCGGCAAAACGACTTTCTTTCTCTATTTTATCGGGCAGCCAATGGACAGGAATGCCAAAGCCCAGGATCAGTAACACAACAAATGCCCACCTGAACCTACGGATAAACTGTATGACCCTGCTATAGACCAGGTTAAACCGCAACACCCTACGCTTACGGCGAATGAAAAGGCGGGTGACCTGTTCCCGCAAAGGCAGCTTTTCCATCAGCGAAGGGATAAACCACAAAGCCACGGCCATGGATACAGCCAGATTCACAATCATCACCCAGGCAAAATCGGTAAGGTTAATCCGCTGCTTCTCCTCAAGGAAGAAAATCATGGCAAGTGACCCGATGGTGGTAAGAGTGGCTGCCAGTATGGCCAGGAAAACCGACTTATTCCGGTGATACCGGTAATGATCAATCATCACGATGCTGTTGGTGACGATTATGCCAAACGAAACGCTGATGCCTGCCAGCGAATACAGGTGTATCTCCAGTTTCAGCAGGTAGTAAAAAATAACAGCGATAATGAGATTGGCAAAAAGACTGAAACCAATCAGCAACAAATACCGCCATTGCCGGCTTACAGCCAGCACAAAAACCAGCAACACCAATAACGAGGCCAGCGTGCGCCAGCCTATGGTCTGTAATTCCTCTGCCAGGTATGTGGTGGAATCATCCGACAGCAATATACTGTATCCCCGCGCCAGGTCTGCGCGGAGCCTGTCGACTGCCATCCGAACGTTTTTGCTAACCTTCAGCGTATTGGCACCTTCTTCGGCATACACCACCATAAAAATGGCATTCAGTCCGTTGATCCTGTAATAATTCGATGGCGGCTGTTCCTTATAACGCACGCTGGCTATATCTCCCAGGTAAACAATGCGTTTCCCCGAACCGGCAACCGGAATATCATTCCACGATTCCACGGATACCCCTTCGTGCTGCAATAAAACCCTTATCTCACCGGAGCGGCCATTTGCCGGGCGGTCTTCTCCCAGTCCAACCACATCACGCCTGTAATAGCTGTTAATGGCATCAGCCACATCACCAACATCGATATGCAATAGCTGAAGCCGGACAGGATCGTAGGTGATTACCCATTCGAAAACCGTTGCACCGTATACCGACACGTCATTCACCCCTTTGATGGCGGCCAGTTTCGGAACCAGGTTATTTTCAGCGTACTGCTTAATGTGAAACGGGCTCGAGCTGGCATTCAATGTATAGGTGAGCACGGGTAACCTTCGGGTACCACCGGAACCGACCGACAACTGCGGGTACGAAACCTGATCGGGAAAATTGTCATATACCCTGCGAATGAGCGTGGATAGCTCAAAGCGAATGGCATCCATGCTGACATTTTTTTTGAATGTCAGGTCGATGGTACCGCTTCCTTTGGTGGTTACCGATGAAATTTCCTTCAGCCCTTTTACCCCGCTGAATACCGCTTCGAGCTTTGAAGTGACCTCCTGTTCAATAACCCTTG
>CAYTNC010000259.1:0-3819 GCA_964438935.1 uncultured Bacteroidales bacterium | reverse complement strand
AGCAATGCCTCAACCGAATCAACCGCATCAATCGACAACAGGCACACTTATTACTGGCAGACTGAAAACCTGCTGACTTATGACCGCCTTTTTGCCCAGAAACACCAGGTGAATTTGGTGGCCCTGTATTCTGCCGAGCAAACCAAATATAACCGCTCAAACATTGCCGCAAAGAACATTCCTGCTGATGCTTTCCAATTTTATAACCTCGGACATGCTGCCGGTGAAAAAACCATTGATCCGGGCAATCAGGCCTATGAGCTCAGTGGCTTATTATCTTGGATGGGCCGTGTGATGTATTCATATGACAACCGCTACATGTTTAGCGTCACCGTTCGTTCTGATGGATCGTCCGTACTTGCCGAAGGAAGCAAATGGCATACCTATCCAGCCATTTCGGCAGGATGGAATATCAGTAACGAATCCTTCATGAAAAACCTCACCGTCATCAATGCGCTGAAACTGCGTGCTGGTTACGGGCAAACCTCCAATCAGGCTATTGCCCCTTACGCCACTCTGGGACGTTTAACTGTAAGGCCATATAACTTCGATAAGACTTACGGCGTTGGTACTTATGTTACACAGCTGCCAAACCCGAATCTGGGATGGGAGTATTCTGAAACACTTAACTTTGGTTTGGATTTCGGCGTATTGAATAACCGACTTTCAGGTACCATTGAATATTATCTTACCAACACCAAGGACCTTCTGCTGAGTCAGAACCTTCCCAGCACTTCGGGTGTAAGTAGTTTCTGGGCTAACATAGGGGAAACCCAAAATAAAGGTCTGGAATTTACCCTGAACGGTGTGATTTTAGATAATTTTCATGGTGTTACATGGGATGCTTCCGTTAACATCTATGGCAACCGCAATGAACTGACCGCCCTTGCATCGGGCCAGGATAAAGATGAAAGTAATCTTTGGTTTGTAGGCCATCCGATTAACGTAATCTTTGATTATGAAAAAATCGGTCTCTGGCAGGAAGATGATCCTTATCTGGTTAACCTGGAAGGAACTGCCGGAAAACCTGGTATGATTAAAGTAAAATATACCGGAGAATATAATGAAGACGGAACTCCCACCAGGCTAATCGGTTCAGCCGACAGACAGATCATTGAGGTTGACCCTAAATTCCAGGGTGGTTTCAATACCCGAGTGGCTTATAAAGGCTTTGACCTGAGCGCTACCGGTGTATTCAAAAGCGGTGGTGTAGTTATCAGCACCTTGTATTCAGCATCAGGATACCTGAATCTGATGACCGGAAGAAGGGGCAATGTGGATGTAGATTACTGGACTCCTGAAAATACCGGAGCAGATTATCCAAATCCTGCAGGTCCGTTGTCCGGAGACAATCCCAAATATGGAAGCACATTGGGCTATTTTGATGCCGGTTACCTTAAAATACGTGCTATAACCCTGGGTTATACTGTCGATCAGAAAATAATCAACAAGGTTGGTATTGACAAAGTGAGGATTTATGTTACAGCACAGAACCCGTTTGTACTGTTCTCACCCTATTATAAAGAAACAGGTATGGACCCCGAAACCAACTCTTATGGCGATGAGAATGCAGCAACAGTTGGTTACCCGAGGCGTTTGCTGACCATTGGTACCAACACGCCTTCAACACGCAACTATCTGGTTGGTATTAATTTAACGTTTTAAAACTGATGATAATGAAACGCAGACATATAAAAAACCTATTTGGAACAGCCCTGATGACGGTGTTCCTGTTGTCATGCACTGACATTTTGGATGAAGAACCACGCAGCGTTTATGTCCCCGGCTATTTCGATACCGAAAAAGGTATAAACGGCGGCATAACCTCACTTTATGCCCACCTGCGCTACATATACGGACAGGCATATTATTACAACGCCTGCCTTACCGGTACTGACGAAGCAACATATGCCCAGAGTGCCGACGGCAATTTCAAGGACATGGACCTTTCCGGAGCAGGATCTTTAACTGCCAACACTAGTCGTTCCGACGTATTGTGGGGAGCAGCTTTTCCCAATATTAACACCGCAAGCGGCGTAATTGAGAAAGCTACTGCATTAGGTATGCCCGAATCACTGATTTCGGAAGCCCGATTTTTCCGTGCATTCGATTATTTACTGCTGGTGCAAACATTTGGAGGAGTTCCGCTGGATTTGGGTATGGGTGAACTGAAATATAATACCACACCTGCCAGAACCTCAGTTCGGAATACTGTTCCGGAAGTATATACCCGGGCGATATTTCCCGACCTGCTGTTAGCAGTGACAAACCTTCCGGATAACCCACGTGTTACCGGTGCTGTTACCAAAAATGTAGCTCGCTTATATCTGGCAAAAGCTTACCTGACCTATGCATGGTGGCTTGAAAATCCGAACAACATTCCCACTTATCCTGAGGTTACATCGCGTACTGATCCTGACGGTCATGACGCAGCCTGGTATTACCAGCAGGCATATGACATAGCAACCTATGCCATTGATAACCCCGGACCTTATGGTCTCTTAGAAACATTTTATGACATACATGTAGGCTCAAACGACCGCAATAAAGAGATTATGTTGTATGCCGACCACACGCAGTCAAGTGAATACTTTAACGGCGCTAGTCTTACATATGGCGGTGGTGGCGCACCCGACAATTTTGCAGTTTGGATGATGACCTGGAATTATACCGAAATCAGAAGTGCCACAAACACAAACTGGGATACTCTGGTAAGTTCAGTTCAGCGTGAAGCTGTTCAATCACTGGGCCGCCCCTGGACCCGTATGTGCCCCCCCATCGGAGTCATTGAAAATACCTTTGCCGATAAAACCAATGATTCCCGTTATGACGGTACTTTTACTACCGTATACCGCGGTAACTGGCCTAAAGGTGGTGTTAAAAAAACAGTCCTTTACAATGCCAACAGCATGCAGGTTGCGCCTGGAAATGCCATTCTTACTTTCCTTGGTGAAGAACCTCCAATTGCCATTACCTATCCGTCAGGTGCAGGCCATAGCAATATTGGCGCAGGAGAATTGCCAAGCAGGGCCGATTATGTAATATCACCCCGCGGAATCAGCAGATTAACATACCCCGGTTTATGGAAATTGGGCACTTATCGTACCGACAACGGCAACACACTGGGTCAGCCCAATGCCGGAACAACACGTCCTTTCAACATAGCCAAATTCTCGGAATTTTACTTCATTGCAGCTGAAGCAGCCGTGAAAGGCGCAACTCCTGCTGCAGGTAAAAGCGCCCTGGAATTGATCAATGTGATTCGTGCACGTGCCGGTAAATGGCGCTGGGACAATGCCGGAAATATTGAGAAAATAGCGGACAACAGTGCCGCCATGGTTGCTGCCACGCCGGCTGTCATAGACATCAATTACATTTTGGCCGAACGTTCACGTGAATATTATGGAGAAGGGTATCGTTGGTTTGATCTCGTGCGTACACAAACCTGGGCAACCATTGCTGCTTCTTATGAAATTTGCGGATCTGCCAAAGGAGACCGTACCCCTGTCACTTATAACCGTACTATTGAACCATATCACTATCTGCGCCCAATTCCGACCGGCCAGTTCGATGGTATGCAAATGACTGAAGAAGAAGAATACAACTATCAGAATCCTGTATACAGAGACCTTTAGTCTGATAGTTCTGTACGACTTTTTATTAAATTGTTAGCATATTTTGCAGTTTTTAGTATTAGATGAAAAGACCCCGCCAAAAGCGGGGTCTTTTTTTATTGTAAGGCGTTCACCACACCCCCGAAACAACATGCATGTCGTTCACCTTACCAGCACAACTCATTGCATTGCGTTCACCTCACCC
>CAYTNC010000258.1:0-3835 GCA_964438935.1 uncultured Bacteroidales bacterium | reverse complement strand
TTCTCATTCCTTTTAAAGTGACTTACAATTATCATTACCTGGCAAGTATGCGGGTTGCCGATTTACAACTGATTGAAAATATGCAACAGGTTGCTGATAATAACAATGTCATTGTTATTGAACCATTTTTTCGCGAAGTCGGGATACCCACTTTCAATGGCATTGAAGAAACCGATTTTTTTGAGGTTCTTAAAGCTGTCGGGAAAGACTACAAAATAAACAATGATCAGATCTATTTTGTGGGATCATGTGAAGCTGCGCACAAGGCACTTAAGTTAGCTGTTAAATACCCCGATGTTCCGGCTGCGTTGGGCTTTATATCTCCAAGCTATACCGAAGCTTACGGATACAGCAGCAGAAATGAATGGGTTGCGCAGGGCGAACCGCTTCAATACCTGAAAAATCTTACAA
Organism: uncultured Bacteroidales bacterium; assembly: GCA_964438935.1. Classification (GTDB taxonomy): domain Bacteria; phylum Bacteroidota; class Bacteroidia; order Bacteroidales; family UBA10428; genus UBA5072. The sequence continues at coordinate 3,424 of CAYTNC010000258.1, read as the reverse complement.
ACATACCTATCACTGTTATACACAGCAAACTCGACGGGCATGTTTCAATCTCAGTAAGTGAGCAATTTGAGCAGAATTACAAAAACAGCGGGCTTTCCAATCTGGAATTCATTCAACTTGATGACGTGATTGACCAGTATTACTGGACCCAATATTCCGATGATCTTATAAAGTCTCTGTTGAAACATAAGAAGGTTGATCATCCCCGGAAGGTTTCATTATCTGCTACGCAGTTAAAAGGAGCCAAAGCATACTGGTTGAAAATGTTGCAATTCAGCAACACTGGTAAAGGCATTATTGATGCTGAAATAAAAGAAAATAATGAGGTGATCATTAACTCTGATAATGTTGCTTCGTTTTCGATACAGCTTGATAAACTTCCCTTTAATAAAAATAAAAAACTCACAGTTATTGAAAATAATAAAGTGCTGTTTACAGGCAACCCGGCTGTCAGCGAACTCAGATTTGGAGATATGAACAATGGACAAGGTATGGTTAAAACCGAGCAAACAGAAGGGCCCTTGTGTGATGCCTTTCTTCACAGGTTTATCATTGTTATTGGAAAATCGGGCTCACCGGAAGAAAATATAAAATTACAAGCTCTGGGCGATTCCCTGGGAACCATGTGGCAGTATAAGTATTGGAACAATTGCATTATAAAATATGATACGGATATCACTTCAAATGACATCAGCAATTCAAACCTGGTTTTGTTGGGAAATGGCAGTTCAAATGTGATTATCAGGAAAATAATAAATGCCCTGCCTCTTATGATCGCCAAAGAAGGCATTACGATAAATAAGACCAAAACAAACGGAGAAAATTTAGGATTTTATATGGTTTACCCAAATCCGCTGAATCAGCAGAAATATGTTGCTATTATAGGCTACAATAACCCTTCCGTTGTTTCAATGGGCCCTGTTGATTTGCATGAAACCGATTATAAGGATCTATACCCATCGGGATGGGTGAGGTCTGAGTTGAAACATATGGAGATCTCATGTTATGGCTGGTTTGATTACCGGATATGGAACAATGGCAATAATGAAGTTATTAAAAGAGGATATTTTAGTCCATATTGGGATTAGAGAGTATATTGAGCGCTGGGCTTGCTATTCCCTCATTCTCATAAACATCGGCATATAAATCACCAGTGCAATCATTGAGAAAAGCAGACCTCCTATTGTTCCTGCCGCAAAGGCAAACCAGAAAACTTCGTGCTGGCCGCCCCAGACAAATGGTATAAGACCTACAATGGTTGAAAGCACCGTAAGAATCACCGGCAGAATTTTCTGGTTATAAGCTTTCATATACAATTGAAGAAGTGACCTGCCGGTTTTACTCCTGACCAGGTTGTTGTAGTCGTTGATAATATACAATCCCGAGTTAACCACAATTCCGGCCAGCAAAATGAAAGAGGCAAACCCTCCCTGGTCAAAATTGAATCCGAACAGGTAAAACGTAAGAAATACACCTATAAACGACAAAGGTATCAATGCCATAATGGCAAGGGGTTGCAGCAACGATTCGAGCAACATGGCGCAGATTACATAAATAATCAGCAACACCAGGAGAATCAGATAGTATTGAGCAGGATCATCCGGTCGCCACCATGAATTTTCAGAATCACCTACTTTATACCCCAGAGGAAGCATATTGGCCGTTTCTTTTATGTGTCTTTCCCTGAAACGTTCTTCAAGTTTATAAGGACCAATGAATTCATAAGCCACGTTCAATTGATACTGCTGGTTTTTTCGGTATATGTCGTTGCCGGTGCGACGTTTGCTGATATCTCCCAACGACATCAGCCTGGAAGTTTTTTCATTGGTTACAATGGCATCGTTTTTAATCCACCAGGTGTTATATTGGGCATTGTCTTCAGAGGTAAGCATTACAGGAACCGCTCCGCGCTCATCATAAACAGGTTCAATATACTGGCTATACAATTTTTCCTGAAGAAACGCATAATAATCATTTAAGGTTAATTTATGAAGCGCTAACATGCGCGGATCAAACTGCATATAATATTCATTCAACACAGGAGAACTCCAATAATTCCCGATGCCTATTTCTATTTTTCCAACTCGTTGGTTTGTTTTCAGCCTTTCGGCCAATGACGTGGCATAAGAATACAACTGATCATAATTAAAACCTTCCAGTGCAATTCTGCTGGAAAGATATCCTGAACCCAAGGCATTGCTGAATCCATCTCCGATACCATAAACACTCCAGTCTACGCCACCCAGGTTAATTGCCTTTGATATCAGCAGATCTTTGAGATAATAAGGAAAAGAGCTGTATTCATGTTCAGGTTTAAAATGAATTGTTATGGAACCACTTCGGTAACTGGAAACCGAAGTCTGAAATAGTTGCACTTCCTTAAAACTGCTTATATAATTCTCCATTTTCAACATTGCCTCATTCAGCTGATGTACCGTGCAACCTTCGGGCATGCTCCCTCTCACATGCAAAGTGGTGCGTTGCGGCTCGCTATAAAATGAATTGTTAAAAACCTTATCTGAAAACAATCTGAGTGAGCCTCCCAGGAGTTTTTCGGCAAACGGCTTGCCTTTCTTCTGAATCCAGTCAATGTTCAAAACTTTGTTGTAAGCCGAAGCAAACCGGGTATCTTTTTCAATTTTCTCAGGCAGCCAATGAACCGGTATGCCAAATCCGAGAATCAGCAAAAAAATGAACGCCCAGCGAAACCGCCTTGAGAAAGCAATTGTTTTCTCATATTTTTTGTTAAACCGGATAACTCTTCTTTTCCTGCGAATAAACAAGCGGGTAACTTTTTCATGCAGCGGAAGCTTTTCCATCAGTGAGGGAATAAACCATAAGGCGATTACCATGGATACAGCCAGGTTGATTATCATTACCCAGGCAAAATCGGTGAGGTTGATTCGTTGCTTTTCTTCGAGGAAAAAAATGACGCACAGTGATCCGATGGTTGTGAGCGTGGCTCCCAGTATCGCCAGAAATACCGTTTTATTGCGGTGATATCTGAAATGATCAATCATTACTATGCTGTTGGTGACGATCATGCCAAATGAAACACTGATACCTGCCAGTGAATACAGATGAATTTCAAGTTGAAGCAGGTAGTAAAAAATAACGGCAATAATCAGATTGGCAAAAAGACTGAACCCAATAAGCATGAGATAACGCCATTGCCGGCTTACAATCAGCACAAACAGCAGCAGTATTACCATGGAAGCCAGCGTGCGCCACCCGATGGTCTTAAGTTCGGCCGACAGGTATGATGTAGTATCGTCTGAAAGAATTATGGAATAGCCCTGAGCCAATTGTTTGCGAATTTGTTCCACGGCCAGTTTAACATCTTTGCTTACTTTCAGCGTGTTCGCCCCATCTTCGGCATAAACCACCATGAAAATAGCATTCAGTCCATTAATCCGGTAATAAT
>CAYTNC010000257.1:0-3845 GCA_964438935.1 uncultured Bacteroidales bacterium | reverse complement strand
GGAATACAGGCATATGCTTCCCGGAGAATGTCCGGGGACATGAATAACCTCAAGCTGCGAATTACCAAACGCAACATGATCACCATGTGATACAAGTCTGTCGGGGACAGGCGGCTTGTCTATTTCAAACCCAAACAAACCGGCATATTTATCGGCATGTTGAATCAGTTCAAGGTCATCTGAATGCATAATCACCGGACATTGAAAAACCTCCTTAACCCAGGCATTCCCGAAAATATGGTCAAAATGGCCGTGTGTATTCACCACAACAACCGGTTTCAGGCTGTTGCTCTCCATAAAGTGTTTCAGCTTTTCTTGTTCCCGTTCGCAATTACAGCCCGGATCAACAATAGCGCATTCCCGGGTTTCATCATAAAGAACAAGACAATTGGCTGCTATTTCGTTAAATACGAAGGTTTTTATAGAAATCATCGAGGATCAGATATAGTTCTCTTTGCAAGTTACTCTTTTCCTCCCAACATGGGAACGAATACAAACAAACCGTGCTCCGTTTTTTTGCAGGTTTTGTCCTCCTGTTTTTCAATAAGTGTCATTACCTGGGAATTTGAACCTCCTAAAGGAACAACAAGTTTCCCTCCGGGTTTGAGCTGATCCAGCAATTTCTCAGGAATAACCGGAGCTGCTGCAGTAATGATGATGTGATCGAAAGGCCCGTATGTTGGCAATCCCTGGTAGCCGTCGCCATAAAAAAAGTGGATACGGTAATTGAGCGCATTGAGCAAGGTTTGTGAAAGCAGGTACAATTCTTTTTGTCTTTCAATGGTATAAACCTTGGCCCCCATCTCGGCCAATACGGCTGCCTGATAACCCGAACCTGTGCCCACTTCAAGCACCTTATGCATGGGTTTCACCTCAAGCAGCTGGGTCTGAAAAGCCACCGTATAGGGTTGTGAAATGGTTTGGCCGGCCCTGATAGGAAAAGCCTGATCGCGGTATGCAAATTTGATGAAACTGCTGTCCATAAACAAATGCCTGGGCACTTTGCCAATTGCTGCCAGCACCTCTTCATCATGAATACCTTTTTGGCGGATTTCTTCCACCAACTTTCTGCGCAGACCTTTATGCTGAAAACTGTCTTCCATGAGCTGAAATAATCAAATCAGTTTTTTTAACAAAATTAGTTGATAAGTTCAATCTAAAAAGGATCACCCATATTTCTAAATAATTTATGTTTGTGCAAATGCCGGAGGAATGATTAATGTAGGAATTGCAGGCGCGTTACCAGCTATCAACAGGCATACCTATGTACTGAACAGAATCCATGATGTCAGGGTCACGGGCCGTTGGATTACCTCAGAATCAGGAGACACAGCTTTCAACATGGAATCGGGCATTACCAGTTCCGATCCGGGGACGATCACCGGCAGGGCCGAAGTAATGATCATTGCGGATAAAAGCAGTTTGAGCGCCCGGCTGGCCACTTATGCCCTTAAAAAAGCCAAACATATTCTCGTTTACCCGTCGGTGATTTCATCGGTAAACGAGGTGAATGCACTAATTAAACTTGCCCGTGAAGCCAATGTGATCCTGAAATGCGGAAGAACAGGAAATTCGGGTTATAACGGGCTTGTTAAAGCCATTTCCGATAAAGGCCCGGTTAACCTGATTGATTTTCATCACAGCATTAAGTTACTGCAGGGTGACCGGCAAAACCTGCTGTTTAATCAGCTTCTGGCCGATATTGAAATAATGAACAGCCTCATTCGTGCCCGGAATACATCCATCAGAGTCAAGGGGCACAGCCTGCTTACATCCCGGCCCGAGGTAATCAACGCGCGTCTGGAGTTCGACAATGGCTGTGCTGTAAATTACTACTGCAATCTGCTGGCTTTACAAAATGACCATCATATTACCATCGTGCTAAAGGACTGCCTGCTGAAATATGATTTTATAGCCTACGAACTGTCACGTTGGTACCTTAAACCTGCACTCATTCAAAATGAAAATCCTATCTTTATAGAAAAAATTCAGGTTGAGCAGGGCGATAATCTTTATGATGACCTGATGACGTTTTTTAACCTGATCCGGTCCGGACCGGCTTTCTTATCCATTTACGACAATGGCTTTGAACCCCTGGTTATGGCCGACCGGATTCACGAAAGGGTTTTAAAAACGCTGGTGCAATTCGCCTGATATTCATTTTGAGATACCGGCAAAGAACCGGAATTATGAACAGAAAGCTGCAGTTATCAAAATATATTATTTCCGATCTGATTTCAGCCATTGTTGGCTGGAGTGCATTTTTTATACATTGGAAACTTTCTCCGGATGCAATTCCCGACGCAGGTACTCTAATTCAGTTATCCGACAGGCAGTTTTATAACGGTCTGGTTATTGTGCCTTTCCTATGGCCTTTTATTCATTATATTACCGGGTATTATAACGACGTATTCCGCAAATCAAGGCTGTTTGAGCTGGGACAAACCTTTGGAAACGTGCTCGTGGGAACCCTGGCGCTTTATTTCCTGCTTGGCATCAACAAATCGGAAGTTTTATACCAATTGGGCACATTTTCGCTGTTTTTCAGCATGTTTTTATTCCAGTTTGTAATCACCTATGTGCCGCGACTGATCATCACCACCATCACCACCCACAAGGTGCATAACGGAATTATAGGTTTCAACACCCTTCTGATCGGCAGTAATTCAAAGGCGCTGGAAGCCTGGAAAGAGGTAGTGGGGCAGAAAAAAAGCAGCGGTAACAAATTTATAGGCTTTGTAAGTGTGAATCACAACTCTCAGCATCTGCTGGGAGGTTATCTTCCCTATTTGGGAAGCGTTGAAGACATCCATGAGATAATCAAAGACAAAAATGTTGAAGAAGTGATCATTGCCATAGAGCACGTTGAACATGACATGATCAATCTCATCATCAACAAACTGATCAATGCAAATGTGGTAATCAAGGCAATCCCGAGCATGTACGACATCCTTACAGGCAGGGTGCGGATGAGTTCCATACTGGGCACCCCGCTGATTTCGGTTTCGCATAACCTGATGCCGGCCTGGCAGGAAAACATGAAGACTTTTCTGGACTACTTCATTGCATCTTTGGCACTGATCATCACCCTGCCACTTAGCCTGTTTCTTATTGCAGGTATCAAACTTTCCTCAAAAGGCCCTGTTTTTTATAGCCACGAACGAATTGGCCGCTACGGAAAGCCCTTCTCCATACACAAGTTCAGATCGATGTACGTGGATGCTGAGAAAGACGGCCCCGAGCTATCCTCAAAAAACGACGACAGGGTCACCCCTTTTGGCAGATTCATGCGAAAATCAAGGCTTGATGAAATCCCCAATTTTTTAAACGTACTCAAAGGTGAAATGTCGCTCGTTGGACCAAGGCCCGAACGACAGTTTTTTATTGACCAGATCACCCAGAACGCACCCCATTATCTGCACCTGCTCAAGGTAAAGCCCGGAATCACCTCATGGGGTCAGGTAAAATACGGTTATGCCGAAAACGTGGAACAAATGGTGCAACGCCTGAAATATGATCTCATATACCTGGATAACATGTCGCTTTACGTGGATTTTAAGATTATCATCTACACCATTCTGACTATCATTAAGCGAACAGGGATTTGAGGAGTAGAAACAAGAAACAAGAGCCAAGAACCAAGATAGGGACGAGGGACAAGGGACAAGGGACTTCTGGTCGGAAGTATAAATGGCCCCGGGCTTCAGGGGCTGTGGATTTAGGAAATAATATCTCCACCGCAGGTCTGCATTTGGGGTTAAAACCCCCAGGAAAGAGAGAATCCTCAATAAAAACCCCGGCATGAATGCCGGGGCTATTGATGAAAAACCATCAATTGTTTTCAT
>CAYTNC010000256.1:0-3874 GCA_964438935.1 uncultured Bacteroidales bacterium | reverse complement strand
ATTGTCAGCCTGAATGCCGGAGTATATGAAATTGCCATAAGCGACAAGCTGTTCTGTGCTGATGATTCCTCATTTACGATCACACAACCGGATGTGCTGGAATCACAGATTGCAGATGTTCATGAATTAAGTTGCTACGGCAACGATGGAATTATTGCGCCATCCACTGACGGCGGAACCGAAGGGTATTCTTATACATGGGTTCCTCCTATTGATTATTACCTTTATCCGTCAACCAATCAGGATACGCTTGAGAACATTATCCCCGGGTATTATTATCTTTCTGTGACGGATGCAAACGGTTGTCAATATGAAACAAACAGGCTGATCAATCCTCCGGGTGCGGTTAAGATTATTGCTCAACCAACAAAGTATTACAAGGACTATGAGATCAGGTGTAACGGGGACAATTCCGGTGAGCTGGGATCATACAACCGCTACATGGAATTGCTGACCTATCATTGGTGGAGTGACAATGGATTTGACACTACTTTTACAAATAATAACCAGTATAACTACCTGTACAATTTAAGTGCAGGTCAATATACCCTCACCTATATTGATGAATCCAACGGATGTTCCGGATTTATCGTAATAGATATGGACCAGCCTGATCCGGTTCGGATAGACCAGGCAACCGTTTCAACCTATCCCGGAGGCTTCAATGTAACATGCTATGAATCGGAAAACGGCAGTATTCAATTGAACAATATTTCGGGAGGTCATGTGAATACCTATGAGTATTTGTGGAAAACTCTGTCAGGAACGGAGATTCTTGATACGGCATCCAGGAACCAGGGGAATCTTTCGGCCGGAGTATACGAGATAACCATTGCGGACACCTTCGCCTGTGCTGTTACAGACACGTTTGAATTAATTCAGCCATCAGAGATTTCCATAAATGCTGAAGTTTCGCTATCAAATAACGGAGCCTACAATATCAACTGCAATGCGGATTCCACTGGATACATAAAACTCCTGGTTACAGGTGGCGGTTCAGGAGCCTATAATTATGAATGGGAAGCGATACCGGAAACATCAAATGAGATCTATAATTTGCCGGCAGGTAATTACTTTGTAACGGTTACCGATGGGTTGGGCTGTTTGAAAAAGGATACGTTCACGTTGACTCAACCTGCGCCATTCCGCATTGATGCTGCCGATTTGTCAAATCACAACGGATACGGAATATCGTGCTTTGACGGAAATGATGGATCCGTTCGCATTTGGCCGTCCGGGGGCGCTTTGTTATATAGCTATGATTGGACATACAATGGTGCTTCACTTGGCCGCGATACAAGTTATATTGACAATCTGCCCGAAGGAATTTATCATCTTATGATGCAGGACGCCAATGGTTGTCAGATTTCATGGCAGGATACCCTGAAGCAGCCTTCGGCTCTAACGCTTACAATTGAAAGTCATAATATTAACTGTACAGGCACTGTATTGGGTTCTGCACAGGCCATTGTATCCGGAGGTGTTCCTGACTATGATTATCATTGGGAACATGGAGCAACCACACCTGTTGTTAGTGCGCTTAATGCAGGTTCTTATGAATTAACTGTAACAGATGGAAACCTATGTGTGGCAAAGGATACTGCCATCATTGAGCAAAACACGGAAGTGCTGGTTGAAATTAAAGTGATTAACCCAATATCATGTAATAAGGGGTCGGATGGCGTGTTGGAAGCAGTGGCCAGCGATGGAGTAGGCTCATACGGTTATGAGTGGCAGGATGGAACTGCTGAACAAACACTGAGCAATGTTCCTGAAGGTACCTATATGGTAATTGTTACTGACGAAGGGGGTTGTGTAGGAAATGCAACGATAGATCTGGCAGATCCCGAATCATTGATTCCCATTGTTTCCGTTACTGATGCAAGTTGCTTTGGTTACAATGACGGTTTGATTGAACTTGGTGCTGTGGGTGGAACTCCCGGATATACTTACCGGTGGGATAACAAAACTGTCAACGGAAATGAAGTTGGCAACCTGAAAGCAGGAACCTATTCCTTTATAGTTACTGACGCTGAAAGTTGCGAAACAGATACGCTGGTAATCATTGGCCATCCTGCAAGACTGACTATTACCTGGGACGAAAACAACAGTGTAATTCCCTATTGTTCGGAATGGCATAATGGGGCTGTTGCTGTAATGGTTAGCGGAGGCACAAGGGATTATTATTATGAATGGACCGATTTCAGTGCAGAAGGAGATTCAATTCTTGAGAATATAACTGAAGGAAAGTATACTGTTGCTGTTAAGGATGCCCAGGGTTGCTATACAGACACTACCATTATATTGAAATCGCAGAATAATACCTGCCTTGTAGTTCCTACAGCCTTTACGCCAAATCCGGAACTGGATAATGCCAATAATACCTGGGAGGTCATGTATATTTCCGAGGATGGTAGTGAGGAACCTTTCAGCTCAAGATATCCGGGCGGAACCATGAAGGTATATGACCGGTTGGGAAACCTGGTTTACCATTGTTCGGGAGGATGTTTTGAACCCTGGGATGGAGAGGATATGAAGGGCATTCGCCTTCCTGTTGATACATACTATTATGTTATTGATCCAGGTCATGGAGCTTCATCACTGCGGGGCATCGTTACCATTATACGTTAAACCCCCTGATTTTCAGATAACCCGTTCAATTATAATGCTTTCCTGTAAACCTTTTGATTTTTCCTACGTATTAATATCGGTCACAAAATTAAAAACCTGAAATTTGTCCAACCCTTTTCAGATATCGTTCTGTTTGAAAAAGATCTTGCTTAGGCTGTGTTTTATACTATTTGCTGTAATATTGTCCTTTTCGGGGTATTCGCAGCAACTTCCGCGATTCAGCCAGTATGCCGACAACGAATTTCTTTTTAACCCTGCTGTGGCCGGTTATGATGGCAGAACAGTTGTAAACCTGTCAGCCAGAAAGCAATGGATGGGATTTGCGAATTATACGCCAAGTTCCTATATTGTTAGTTTGCAGGGAAGAATTCTTAAAAGTGGCATCAGGATCAAGCCGGGTAATGGACACAATGCAGTAAATAAGCCCAGTAAAGGGAGGGTTGGATTGGGAGGTATTCTTTACCATGATCTGAATGGGGCCATTGAGCGCACCGGGGGTCAATTCAGTTATGCCTACCACGTTTTTATCAGGAATTCACAGCTTTCCTTTGGGTTAACCGGAAACATTTTCCAGTACAGGATCAGCAGGGACCGGGCCCAGCTTAAAAACCCTGAAATTGACCCGTTGGATGGATTAATCGGGAAGTCTACGTTGGTGCCCGATGCAGGTATCGGCCTCAATTACATGACGGCCAATTATCATGTAGGGTTTTCAGTTGCTCATGTTTTTCAGTCGAAGTTAAAGCTGGGTAATGCAGCTGATTTTAAAAGTTCGGAAGAAACCCGGATTTTAAGACATTATATCCTGGTGGCCGATTACAGGATGAATGCAACCAGAAAAACCGACTGGGAGTATGAACCATCAGCCTTGTTGCTGTTCACTGAAAATCTGCATGCGCAGGCCCAGGTAACCATGAAGGCATTTTATAAACGGCAGTATTGGTTTGGCCTGGCCGGCAGAACAACAGGTGATATTATTGCCATGGCCGGATTGAGGTTTGGCAGGTACTATTTTGGCTATGCCTATGATTACGGGTTCAATGGCATCTCACGCTATACCTTCGGTTCGCATGAGATTTGTATCAGCGCCAAATTTGGTGATACCGCACGAAGATACCGCTGGCTCGACAGGTATTAGAACAATCTCTGAATCTCAGGTGAGCCACCTACAGTCAAGCTAAAAATTTAATCAATTGCTTACGCCCAGGGCTTATGTTTGAGAGCTTACATAAGACCCAGGGCG
>CAYTNC010000255.1:0-3887 GCA_964438935.1 uncultured Bacteroidales bacterium | reverse complement strand
GTGGCTTTGATTTCAACACTTTCCTTGTTGCTTTGTCCGGTGTTGATCTTTACCTTGTTAAAATAATACTTGTCCTCTGATTGTTTTTCCAAACAAAGCACATAGCTGTCTTCTCCCGATTTCAACACTGCTTCAGCCGGCACGGAAAGAGCGAAAACTGAATCAACAACAACCTGTCCCTCTGTAAATTGTCTGTCAACAGGACGCACCACGTGGAGGTCCTCAATTTGCGCCAGGCATTCAATGGCCTTGGATTCACTGTTAATTGACTTGCCAACCGAAACCAAGCGGGCATGAAAAGTCTTGCTTCTATCACCTGCAAAGTAAAAAATCACCTTCTGATTGCTTTTCAACCGGCTAATATCTTTTTCAAAAACCGAAAGTTTCAGCTGAAGCTGACTGGCATTTACTACCTCAGCAATGATACGCTGTTGCTCAATGTATTGCCCCATGGTAGCGCTTATTTTTGCCACATAACCACTGATGGGAGAAGTAACCTGGTAGGAATAGCTGAAGTTTCCTTCCTCAACCTGCTTCACATCCAACCCCAACTGTTCAAGTTTAATTTTTAATGCTGTATTCCGGGCCTTTTCCGATTTATAGGAACTTTCGGCCTGAATCAGCTCTTTCTGCGAGCCAATGTTATCCTTGAACAAATCACGTATCCGCTGGTATTCGCTTGACAATTGCAGCAGACTGGCTGACGACTCGGCATAATCCCGCTGCATGTCAATCATGTCATTCCCTCCAATTTCCACAATGGGCTGGCCTTTGGTAATGTACTGACCTGTGTTGCAAAGAATTTTATTCACCATACCGGGAACTGACAGGCTGATTTCAGCACTGGCATTGAGAGCAGGGGTAATTATTCCCGTAAAATCAACATATTCATAGAAAACAACTCTTTTAGGTGTATCCAGGGCCATCTTCTCCGAATCAAACTGCGATCTGGTGATCTCAATTAATTCTGTAGCCTGCTCCTGTTGTTCACTTTTACTGTGGCATGAAAACAACATGGAACCATACAAAAGCGTCATTAACCATATCGGAACTCTCATAGAAATAGCTTTTATTTTGTAAAATATCTCAAGCTTGCATTGGAAGTATTATATCGCAACAAATTTTCAAGGTAATCCAGGTGAATCTGAAACGCATTTTCATAGCTGCTCACAAACCTGTAGAAATCAATTTCTCCCGACTGGTAACTTTTCAGTGAAGATCTTAATATTTCATCAAACAAGGGTTTGCCGGTTTCGTTATAATAGTTCAGGAATTCCAGGTATTTTGATTGTTCATTAAGGAGTTCGGCCTGCCTGTTGCGCATACTGTTCATTTCATTCTCCGACATCAGGCGCTGTGAATCGGATGCAATTTTAGCTGCGTTGACTTTTGCTGCCTGGCTTCTGAAAATCAGCGGAATTGCCCCGCCAATTTCGAAACCGTGATAATATTTTGCGTTGTCGTACTTATTCGTGCCCAGGAAATAGTTCACTGAAAAATCAGGCAGCATGCTGCGTCTTTCAACCCGGATTAATGTTTCGGAATGTCTATTCATCAGATCAAGCAGCTTAAAATCGGGGGACGAATCATTGATGGCCCGGCATTCCGGTAGCACCACAAGACTATCCGAAATATCAAAGTCAGCGCCCTGGTTCATCAATGTTTTCAGCTTTTTATATACCACTTTCGCATCATAAGTTGCAGAACTCCTTTGCAGGGCAATCTGATTTTTCTTTACCCTGATATTCAGAACTTCCAGATTGCTGATATCGCCCAAAGAGAACCTGCGCTCAGCTCCGGCGAGGAGTTCAGTATATAAACTGTCCAGTTTATTATAGATCCTGTTTTTGGCAGCGAGATACTGGTATTCAAACCAGGCAATTGACACCTCCTTACTGAGTTGATTCATTTTGACACCCAGTTCGGTTTCAGCCATTTTCATTTCAATTTGCCGGGTTTTGCTTTCTGCGGCATACAGTGCCGGAGAATTAAAGTTCTGCTCAACGCCCCAAACGTTTAACGGATGCCCGTTTTCAGCAATATTATTCTGATCGGTTCCGTAGGTAATTATTGTCTTATCAAAGGACCAGGCTGTTGCCTTCAGTACTTTGCTTTGCTCAACCTTCAGTTTATAGGCTTCAATTTCCGGGTTGTTCTTCAGGGCAATTTCTGTTGCCTGATCGAGATTCACCGAATTTGGCTGTCCAAATGATGAAAATGCAGGGATAAGCAACAGCAGCAAAATTGCCGTTCCCTTTTTGCGGATAACCCTGAACGGGAAGAATTTGAATCCGGTCACATTGTAGAATATTTCAAACAGTAAGGGCAATGCCACCATAGTCAGCATGGTTGACGTAATCAGTCCTCCTATTACTACAGTAGCCAGTGGCCTTTGCACTTCAGCGCCGGCACCTGTGGAAATTGCCATGGGCAGGAAACCCATGGCTGCCGCTCCGGCAGTAAGCATTACCGGCCGCAGCCGGTTTCGGGTACCCTGAATAATCAGCTCACGCATATCGGTCATCCCCTGGTTTTGCAATTCCTTCAAATGCTCAATTAATACAATTCCATTTAAAACGGCTATCCCAAAAAGCGCAATAAATCCAACGCCTGCCGAAACACTGAAAGGCATACCCCGGATCCATAATAGCAAAACTCCTCCGACAACCGAAAGCGGGATTGCCGTATAAATCATAATGGCATCCTTGAATGACTCAAATGCAAAATGGAGAAAAATGAAAATGAGCAGCATGGCCACTGGCACTGCCAGCATCAAACGGTTTGTTGCATTTTGCAGGTTTTCAAACTGGCCGCCATATTCAATATAGGTTCCAGGGGCAAGCCTGATGTTGGTTTTAATCAAACGTTGAATGTCTTCAACCACCGATTGCAAATCCCGGTTGCGCACATTCACGCTAACCACAACACGCCTGTGCGTATTTTCCCTGGAGATTTTCGCCGGTCCTGCTGCATACTGAATATCGGCAAGTTCTCTTAAAGGTACCTGCACTCCACCAGAAACAGGCACCTGCAACTGCCGGATATCCTCAATATCCTGCCGGTTCTGGCTTTTAAAGCGCATCACCACATCAAAACGTTTTTCACCCTCAAAAACAGAACCTGCTGTTTCACCTCCAAAAGCAGCTGAAAGATAGGAATTCAGGGTGCGGATATCTACTCCGTAGTTGGTGATATTGCTCCGGTTATAGGTCACTTTAATCTGCGGAAGGCCCGATGTTTTCTCCAGAATGACATCTCCGGCTCCCGGAACATCAGCTATCAGGTTCCTGACTTCAGTTGCTTTCCGATCAATATAATCCAGGTCCTCTCCGAATATTTTAATGGCTATGTCCGATCTGACTCCCGTAATCAACTCATTAAAACGCATTTCAATGGGCTGTGTAAACTCGTATTCAACGCCTGGTATTACTGAAAGTGCTTCTTTAAACCGGTCGGCCAGTTCTTCCTTGCTGTTGGTCACCTTCCATTCTTTGCGGGGATGTAATTTGATGATCATGTCAATCTCTTCCATCGACATCGGATCGGTAGGCACCTCAGCTGCGCCAATCCTCGATACAATCTGCAGCACCTCATCGGGAAAACCTTTGATCAGGATATTTTCCATTTGAGTGGTCATTTCAATGGTCTTTGTTAAAGAGGTCCCTGTTTTCAGCACCGGTTGAATCACAAAATCACCTTCGTCGAGTGTGGGAACAAACTCACCGCCCATTCTTGAAAACAAAAAGCCCGTTAATACCAGTGAAAGTAAAGCAAGTCCCAGAACAATCCGCTTGTGCGCGCACGACCATTTAATTACCGGAAAGTAAGACTTATAGGCAAAATCCATGATCCGGCCGGCAATATTTCTGCTGTGCTTCTTCTCAGGC
>CAYTNC010000254.1:0-3914 GCA_964438935.1 uncultured Bacteroidales bacterium | reverse complement strand
TCAAAATGATCAATCCGCCCATGGTAGGTGTGCCTTTCTTCTGCATTTGTCCTTCGAGGCCCAGGTCGCGTATGCTTTCCCCGATCTGTGCCTGCTGCAGCTTGCGGATTATTTTCTTGCCGTAAATGGTGGAAATGATCAGCGAGGTAATGATGGCCATGGCCGACCGGAACGAAATGAAGTTGAACAAACCGGCACCGGGTATGTCAAGACTCTCCAAATAATTAAACAGGTAGTAAAGCATAGCTTGGTTAGGATTTTTCGTTACTTAATCCGAATAGCGCTCTCACTTCTTCCATGTCGCTGAAATGATGCCTGACACCTTTTATTTCCTGGTAGGTTTCATGTCCTTTACCTGCAATGAGAATGATATCGCCCTTGCCGGCCATCAGGCAGGCAGTTTTTATGGCTTCACGGCGGTCGGGTTGTATTATGGTTTTTTCAAGCAGTTTCTTGTCAAGGCCGGCTTTCATATCGTTCAGTATATCCAGGGGGTCTTCATAGCGCGGGTTGTCGGCTGTAAGAATCACACGGTTGCTCATTTCGGCAGCCACCTGAGCCATTACCGGCCGCTTTGTTTTATCACGGTTTCCTCCTGCTCCAACTACAGTAATCACCTGCTCATTGCCTTTGCGGATCTGTATAATTGTTTTCAATACATTCACAATGGCATCGGGCGTGTGTGCGTAATCAACTACGGCCGTAACGCCCTGTGCCGACTGCACATACTGAAAACGCCCTTCTACCGTGTCTGTCAGGCTGAGCAACCGCAGCACCTCAACCTTGTCCTGGCCAAGCAAACGTGCACAGGAATATACAGCGAGCAGGTTGTAAGCATTGAATTCACCGATAAACCGGGTCCATATTTCTGAATTGTCCATGTTGAGCAGCATGCCGTTCAAATGGCTTTCAATTATTTTTGCCTTGAAATCAGCCATCGACCGGATTCCGTAATAACTTACGGCCGATCGGGTGTTTTGTACCATGACCCTGCCATTCCTGTCGTCAGCATTGATCAGCGAAAAACTATCCCCGGGCATGTTGTCGAAAAACAGTTTTTTGGCCCTGATATATTCTTCAAAGGTTTTGTGATAGTCGAGGTGGTCGTGTGTGATGTTCGAAAAAATACCACCGGCAAAAGACAGGCCTGCAACCCGTTTTTGAACCAGCGCATGCGAGCTTACCTCCATGAAGGCATATTCACAACCTGCCTCAACCATGTTATTCATGATCCGGTTGAGTTGAACCGGGTCGGGCGTAGTGTGTGTGGCTTCAACAACCAGGTCTCCTATGTAATTGCGGATGGTGGTGAAACACCCTGCTTTATAGCCAAGGGAACTGAACAGCCTGTAAAGCAGTGTCACCGTGGTTGTTTTTCCGTTTGTGCCGGTTATACCTACCAGCTTGAGTTTTCGCGAGGGATGGCCATAGAAGGCAGATGCCAGGATGGCCAAGGCCAAGGAAGCATCTTTAACCACGATATAGGTAACTCCGGGTGCAACTGCAGCGGGCATTTGCTCACATACGATTGCCGGTGCCCCAGATCTTATGGCAGATTCAATGAATTCATGACCATCTGATTGTGTCCCTTTTACAGCAATAAAAAGGGTGCCTGCAATAACCTTCCGGGAATCAAAATCAATGCCTGAAAGCTTAATGTGAGCAGATCCATGGATCTGCAACACTTCAATATCTTTAATTATGTCTGACAGGTTAACTTTCATACTGTTAAATTCTTGTCATTTCAAGTGTAATCTGGTCTCCTTTCCGCACCCTGCTTCCCGGGGTAATGGATTGACGGCGTACACTGCCTCTTCCCAGGAGTCGCACCCGGAGGCCTGCGTTTTCAAGCAGGTAAATGGCATCTTTGGCACCCATGGAAACCACGTTGGGAACAAGGCCTTCATTCACAGTCCTGTTGTTGAAGGCAATGTTATCGGTTTTCTTTTCGGTTGATACCCAGTCTGCGCGAATGTGACTGTTTTCCATCGGTACATCGAGTTCTTTCAGAACAAACCGCAGCTGTTCGCGATTGCCGGTTTTTGTGTAGGGCAGGTCGGGTTGTATATCGTTGTCTTTGTCCTTTGCCATTACAGGATGCATGTCGATTGAGGTGGCGTATACCTTCCGTGCAATTTCAAGGAAAACAGGGCCTGCTACCATGTTGCCGTAATACACGTTTTTTGAAGGGGAATTCACCACCACAATACAGGAATACATGGGCTTTTCAGCAGGGAAGTATCCGGCGAACGATGCCTGGTAGCTTACCTCGGAAGATGTTTTATAGCCGTATTTTTTGTTGTATATCTGGTTGGTGCCTGTTTTTCCGGCAATTTTAATCTGAGCATTCTGCAGGTTTTTTGCCGTGCCTGATTCCACAACACCTTCAAGCATTCTTTTAACCTTATGCAGGGTAGATCGGGAACAAACCGATGACTGCAGCACTTCGGTATCAAATTTTCGGATCAGCTTTCCGTGGTAACGTATTTCTTTCACAAACTGCGGTTTTACCATCTTGCCGTTGTTGGCAATGGCATTATAAAAAGTAAGCGTCTGCAGGGGTGTGATTCTGATCTCATATCCATGAGCTATCATGGCCAGCGATATCCCCGACCAGTATTTGTCGCCAGGGTAACGAATCAGTGGGTTGCCTTCACCCTTAATTTCAATTCCCAGCTTTTCATTCAGCCTCATGGCATACAGCCTGTCGATAAAATCTTTGGGTTTTGCCTTGTAGGCACTGGTAATGATCTTTGCCATACCTACATTAGAGGATTTCTCAAATACTTCTTCAACGGTTATTTTACCGTAACCACCATGCTCATGATAATCATCGCGGATGGTTTTGTCGTAATATTTAAAGGTGCCGTCTCCGGTGTCAATCGTATCTTCAAGGTCAACCATACCATCCTCCAGTGCGGCAATCAGCACAGGGAGCTTAAAGGTGGAACCCGGTTCGGTGGATTCACCAATGGCGTAGTTCTGGATTTCATGATAAAAGCCCTGTTCATCCCGGCCCAGGTTAACCATAGCTTTTATGTTGCCGGTTTTAACCTCCATCAGGATGGCGGTGCCGTATTGCGCGCCCTGGGTAACCAGTTGGTGAAGCAATGCCTTGTGAGCCACGTCCTGCAGGTTAACATCAAGGGTGGTGGTCAGGTCATGACCGTCTTTGGGTTCTATTTCATTCCACTCATTCATGGGCATCCAAACATCACCTGAAAGGCGCTGCATCAGACGAACTCCCTGAACGCCGGCAAGCTGATCATTATAAGCTCCTTCAATTCCCACTACGTTTCCGTTCAAATCTTTGGATGTATAGCCAATCAGGCGGCCTGCCAATCCCTGATGCGGTCTTACCCGACGGCTTTCCTGCATGTAAACCAGTCCGCCCTTGTATCTGCCCAGGCGAAATATCGGAAAGGTTTTCAGTTTTTTAAGCTGGATATAGTTTACCCCGCTTTTCACCAGGTGGTATCTTTTTCCCTGCCTGCGGGCATCAATCAGGCTGCGTTTATAGGCTTCTTTTGATTTGTCTCCGAAAAGTCTCGAGAGGCCAAGGGCCAGAGAGTCAACGCCCCGGTAAAATGTGCGGTCGGATAGGTTTTCACATTTGGCATCAAAGCGCACTTCGTAGTAGGGAACCGAGCTTGCAAGCAATCTTCCGTCGGCAGCATAAATGCTTCCCCGGTCAGCGGGGATGTTCATGGTTTTTAATACGAAGTCACCTGCCTTCGACATCCATTTCTCCTTTTCAAAAACCTGCAGATAGATGATCCGTCCGGTAATGAGCAGGCCAAACAGCAAAAATATCATGTAAACCACTGCCACCCTCCACAATATGTCTCTTTTAACCGACATGCTCATCTATCTTTTTATTTTTTTTGGCGGATCCATTGATTCTTTGAGTCCGA
>CAYTNC010000253.1:0-3927 GCA_964438935.1 uncultured Bacteroidales bacterium | reverse complement strand
TCAGCGTTAGCTGCTATGATATTGATGTCAATGCTTATCCTTAAGTTGACGGCTACTGCCCCGCCACTATTAGTCATACTTCGACCTGCCTGCCGGCCAGGGAGGAGGTACGACGACCAAAACGTGTCATTGCGAGGGAGGCACGACCAAAGCAATCTCTTCGAAACACTGGATGAATTAGATTAATTTCGCTGAGCTCCGCTTCACTCAGATTGCCGCGCTCCATTTCATTCCGCTCGCAATGACGACTGCCCCTGCTACTGCTGCTGCTGCTGCTGCCACTGCTGCTGCCACTGCCACTCCCACTCCCACTCCCACTGCCACTTGTCTCTCGTCTCTTGTCCCTCGTCCCTTCTCCTACCCCCTCACCTCAAACCCCACAAACCCCGAAACATCACCGTCGTATATGTCTATAAACCGCACTACAGCCCGCGGAGGACCCTGGTGACACCATTTCAGGTATTCTTCCACCTGGCTTGCGGTGCCTTCCGCTTCGAGGTAGACATCACCACTGGGCAGGTTTCTGATAAACCCGTTTATTCCCAGCATATGTGCAGCGCTCCGGGCAGCGTACCGGAATCCTACCCCCTGAACACGCCCTGATATTCTGATATTTTTATGTACGATGGATTTCATGATTTGATCAATAAACGATGCTCTTCAAAACATGATCACTGATTCAAGCAATCAGGTTTAATCGTGTTAAAATTACCCGATTTTTTCATTAACTTTCATACAGTTCCAAATCTGTTCAACATTTCTCCCGGTCTGTTGTTATTATTTATAAAACATAGCAAAAATGAAAACTAAAACTTCAATACTTCTGTTTATGGCTTTATTAATGGCAGTTCCTGTATTTTCGCAGCAAAAGAAAACATTCCATGATTATACGGTTGAGGACATCACCGGCAATACCTTTAATCTTGCCGACCTGAAAGGCAAGAAAGTGCTTGTGGTGAATACCGCTTCAAAGTGCGGATTCACGCCCCAATATGCTGATCTCGAGAAACTTTATCAGGAGTACAAGGACCGCAATTTCATCATTATCGGGTTTCCGGCAAATAATTTTATGGGTCAGGAACCGGGCACCAACGAAGAAATCAAGAACTTCTGTATGGTAAACTATGGTGTGTCGTTTCCCATGATGTCCAAAATATCAGTAAAGGGAAATGACATGGCCCCGGTTTATAAATGGCTTACCAGCAAAGATCTCAATGGCGTAATGGATTCAAAGGTGGGATGGAATTTTCAGAAGTACCTGATTGATGAAAAGGGCAATCTGGTTGACATGTTGTCTTCAAAAGAAAAGCCCTATTCCGAAAAGATCATCAGCTGGCTGAACAACTGAGTTTACAGTTCTTTCAGAAACTGATCCACCTTTTCAAAAAGCTCTTTAATCTCAATAGGTTTAGTGATCAGTTCATTACAACCAGCCTGCTTGCATTTTTCGAGTTCATTCTCCAGCATAAAAGCAGTTTGTGCTATTATGGGCAAATTCCGGTTAAACTGACGTATCTGACGTGTGGCCTCATAGCCGTCAATACCAGGCAACCGGATGTCCATGAGCACCACATCGATCTTGTTGATGGTTTTACACAGCTCAACAGCCTGAAGTCCGTCACTGGCATGCAGTACCTGTGCAGATGTGTCCTGAAGAACAGCTTCAATAAATTTAAAGTTGACTTCATCATCTTCAACCACGAGGATCACCTTGTCTTTCCAGGTATAGGAAGGTATGACGAATTCCTCTTCAGGGGCCATCAGGTGATAGGTTTCAGGAACTTCTTCAAAAGGAATGGTGAAAGAGAAAGTAGAACCCTGTCCCAGCTCCGATTCAACCCATATTTTGCCGCCCATCAGTTTGATTAGGTTTTTGGCAATGGTGAGTCCCAGTCCTGGGCCTTCTGTTTTTCCAGAGTTTTGGTCCTCTTCCCCTGTTTTGCCAAAGAGTTTCTTCTGCAAATCACGAGAAATTCCAATACCCGTGTCTTTTACAAAAAATTCAATTTTTTGATCTGCCGTAAACTGGTATCCCAGCTCAATCCAGCCTTTTTCGGTGTATTTAATTGAATTGCTGATCAGGTTCGAAATCAGTTGCTGAAGTCGGCCCGGATCGGTGAATACAACCAATCCGCGGTGATCCGGATATTTCACCTTGATCTCCAAATGTCCCTTGTTCTCGTAATGCTTAAACTGGTTAAAAACCGATAATATTTCGTTAATCAGCAGGTCAATATTACAGGGCGATTTTCTGATGGTAACTTTACCAGTCTCCATCCTGGTAAATTCCACCATATCATCCAGCATCCTTAGAATCAAAAGACCCTGGTTCTTAATGGTTCTTACATATTCCAACCGTTTGTCAAAAGCAAGGTTTCCAATATTTAACAGTTCACTGAAACCAATGATGGAATTCATTGGTGTGCGAATTTCATGAGAGATATTGGTCAGCAGGAAGTTTTTTAGTTTCTCCGATTCTTCAGCCTTCTCTTTAAGCCTTACCAGATCTCTCCGGGCTTTGTCCTGCCGGGTTATATCCTTAAGCGACAGGATAAGCGGATTGTCATTTTCAACCGGGTTGCCGGCAAGCGATGAAATGATCAGGACAACATTTCTAAATTCCCTTCCTTCACCTTCATTTTTGGCAATTTTTACCTCAAGCTCGGTATTTTTGTTGCTATTCCTGGCATCCTGAATTGTCTTATCAAAAACAGGCCTGTCTTCGGGAAGTATCGACGCTTTAAAGTACTCCACCGATATGGATGCATCGCCTTTCTGATAACCCATTATTTCTTTGGCAATAGCAGATAGCCAGAGGCTTTTTGAGTCAGATGCAAAAACAATAACGCCAATAGAATTGATTTCGAGGATTTTTGAAAGTACAGGAAGGGTGAGATTGTTGTTTTCAGCATTTCCTGTATTCTTCAAAGCCACATTCAGGCTATCATTCTCCGATTCAAGTTCGGCAATTCTTTGTTTAAGCCGGTGTATTTCCTTTTTTCTGTTACCCAGAACCATAAACCAAACCTTTATATTTAACCTGAGCAAAAAATATTATTTTTCAGCCTGTTGAATCAAAGCCATGTAGGCATTCTCATTGTCAACCCTGGCTTTGGCAAGTATGATGGTAACCGGTTTTTCTTTTCCGCTTTGATCAATGATCCTGCTCTTCTTTCTTTTGCCAACCATTTTGTGATCACCGGGCCGGGTAAAACTTTCCAGGAGTTCGTCTTTTTCGGTAAGCACTTCCGGAAACAGAATACTTACATCCTGGTCCAGCACATCCTTGCGATCCATCTGCCAGAGTTCTTCAGCTGCTTTATTGAAAAAAGCCACACGATTGTCCTGGCTTGTCGTTACAATAGCATCTGAAAAGTCATCCAATATTTTTTCATTCAGGTTTTTAATTCTTTCAACTTCTTTAAACTGGGTGAGAAGCTCTGTTCTCGACTCACGAAGTTTGCTCACCATTTCCTTTTCGGAATCCCGGATCATTTTTTCCTGTTTTTTCACGGTCTCCAGGGCGGTTGCAAGTTCAGATTCCAGTTTTCTTTCACGGGTGATGTCAATACCAACGAAAATGATCCGGTCGATTTCATGAGCCACGTTTTGCGTTACACTGAAAGAACCGTTGATCCATACATCCTGGCCGTCGGCAGTCACCCCTCTGAGTAATCCTGAGTAATTATTGCCGCTGATGATCGACTCCCATCTTTTATTAAATCCTTCATGCTCAGTTGAATTGATGACATCCAATAGGGCCATCGAGGTAATATCCTTTTGCGACAAATTGAAAAGCTCAACAAAGTATTTATTGGCATTCAGAATATTGCCGTTGATGTCAAGCTCGAGCTTGATACCCAGGTTGGCAACAGATTCCATAACGGCTTCCTGTTTCAGTAATTGATCTCTTTCATCTGACATGTC
>CAYTNC010000252.1:0-3934 GCA_964438935.1 uncultured Bacteroidales bacterium | reverse complement strand
CGTTCGGTGAGGTTCGGATCAGAGCGGTGCTTTTTGCACAGAGGCGACATTTCAACCGGATAATCCATGATGAAGGTGGGCTGAACCAGTTGGGGTTCAACTTTTGCGCCAAAGATCTCGTCGATGAGCTTGCCCTTGCCCATGGTTCCATCAACTTCGATATTCAGCTTACCACAGGCATTTCTGAGCTGATCCTCATCCATGCCGGTAATATCTACCCCTGTATATTGTTTAATGGCACCAGCCATGGTTATGCGGGCAAAAGGCCGTTTGAAATCAATTATTGTATCGGCGTAAGGTACCTGGGTGGTTCCGTGCAGGTCCCTGGCAACTTTTTCAAGCATTTCCTCAACAAAATCCATCATCCACAGGTAGTCCTTATAGGCAATGTAGATCTCCATGACCGTGAATTCGGGATTGTGGGTGCGGTCCATGCCTTCATTGCGGAAGTCCTTTGCAAATTCATACACCCCTTCATAGCCGCCAACAAGCAGCCGTTTCAGGTAGAGTTCATTGGCAATCCGGAGGTATAGCGGAATGTCGAGTGAGTTGTGATGTGTAATAAACGGGCGTGCTGTAGCTCCTCCCGGAATAGGCTGGAGAACCGGCGTTTCCACTTCGAGGTAACCACGCGAATTATAGAGTTCGCGCAACGAGTTGATGATCTTTGTTCTTTTGATAAATACATCCCTGACAACCGGGTTCACTAACAGGTCGACATAGCGTTGGCGATACCTGAATTCAGGATCGGTAACGGCATCATAAACGGTACCGTCCTTTTCTTTTACTATCGGAAGAGGTCTTAGCGATTTGCTGAGCAGGGTCATTTCCTGAACATGAATGGAGATCTCGCCCATTTGGGTAACGAACACATAGCCCCTGACGCCAATAATATCTCCTATATCAAGTAGTTTTTTGAATACCGTATTGTATAAAGTTTTATCGTCTCCGGGGCACAGTTCGTCGCGTTTAAAATAAAGTTGTATCCTCCCCTTCTCATCCTGCAATTCCGCGAACGAAGCACTGCCCATAATGCGTTTACCCATCAGCCGGCCTGCTAAGGCAACATCCTGAAAATTATTGGATTCAGCACTGTAATTTAAAGCAATTTCTTTTGTGTTAACATTCACAGGGAACATGGCCGCCGGATACGGGTCAATTCCCAATTTCCGGAGCTCGTCAAGTGATTGCCTGCGTATTTGTTCCTGTTCGCTCAGATCGTTGTAATTCATTTTATCGTTATAAATTTGCTGCAAAGATAATTTTTTTCACCTGATGCGCTACTTCATTATTGGCTTCAAGAATAGTGGTAAAACAACTTTCGGACGCATATTGGCAGGCAGGCTCGGTCTGGAGTTTCTCGATCTGGATGAATACATTGAGAAGCGGGAAGGCAAAAGTATTCCGGAAATATACACCAGGCTTGGCGATGATGGTTTCCGAAGGCTCGAATGGAAAGCCTTGAAAGATGTTGCCGTTCAGCACAGCAATATTGTTATTTCCACTGGTGGAGGAGCTCCCTGCCATTGCGACAACATGACGCTTATGGAAAAATACGGAGATGTTATTTACCTGAATGTCAGCAATGATTTGCTTGTTGAAAGGCTCAAACATGCTGCCAAAGACAGGCCAATTGTGCTGGGCAAATCAGAAGCCGGGCTCAGGGAATATTTGGCCGGTTTGCGCGAACGCTGCGAGCATCATTACCTGAGGGCAAAATACATTGTTAAAGGGGATGATCCGGATGTGGAGGAAGTGGTGAGGCTGTTGGAATAGGGTCCCCTTCAAGCGGTTGAAAACCCTTGAAGGGTAAATGATATGGGATACTGGACCTGCCGGCAGGCATTGAGACGCAACCGAAACGCGTCATTGCGAGGGAGGTACGACCGAAGCAATCTACATCTAGTAGCTACACATCATAGATTGCCACGCTCCACTCCGTTTCGCTCGCAATGACGGTTACTCCACTGCCGCTGCCACTGCCACTGCTACTGCTACTGCAACAACTGCCACTGCCACCGATGCTGATACTGATACTGCCCTAGTCTTGGTTCTTGGATCTTGGCTCTTGGCTCTTGGATCTCTATTGATAATTGTTAATTGCTAATTGCACATCGTATCAAAACGGCAGATCATTCGGCTCCGGGGCCAGTTCTCCGGGCGAAAGGGGTTCATACATTTCCGTGGGGCCGGGCGCCGGTTGTCCCTGTGCCTGAGCTGTTTGGGTTTCCAATTTCCAAACCTTCAGGTCGGTATACCACCTGCCGTTAAATTCCCGGGATTCTGCGTTGAAAGATACGTTCACCAGGGAACCGTTGCTGAGCGACTTAACCTGTGCAGCTTTATCGTTCCATGCCGAGAAACATATTTTACGGGGATATTGTTCTCTGGTTTCTATTACAAAATCCTGTTTTGTCCAGGGTCCGTTTTTCCCGTTACCTGTTTGTTCGGGAAGTATCTGTATGATATTTCCGGCTATTTCCAGTGCCATAATAATTGAATAATACAAGTTAAAGAACAACATGACTTGCATGCAATAAAATTGCACGCCTGTCAAAAATACAAATTATCTTGATATTTCCTGCATATTATGGTTTCCGGCACTACAAAATGCTGTTTGCATCAAAAGCTTTCTGCGTCTCCCGTAAAAGTTATCATTCAAAACATTATTTTAGTATTTTTGCAATTCTGATAACCTAAAAAGAGGTCCGGACTGCTGCAAACTTTTAAATCGGGTATGATAAACACGTTTTTAGGGATACATGTCAACAACCGTCAGGAGAAAGCCATGCTGATCCTCATCTCCCTGCAGGCTTTCTTTATTGGGGCTTTTATTGCATTGTTCGGCATCGGTTCGCACGTCCTCTTTCTCCAGACGTGGGAACCCGTAAAAATTCCTCAGGCCTATGTGATATCTGGCATTTTTGGAATGATCCTGTTTTCAGTTTATTCCTTCTTTAACAACCGGGCCAATTTTCGTCATTTTTTATTCTGGGCCTTTTTTCTGTTGCTGCTTTCCAATACCTCACTTTTTTATTTTCACGATGCGCTCAATAAGGTAACCCTGTTTGGGATTCCACTATTTCTGCCCTTTTCACTGAACCTGCCTTTCAATTTCATGGTGTTGATCTTATTCCGCCGTTCAAGCTCAGCTGTTTTTTTACCGGAACAACACAAAAGGTTTTATCAGTTTTTTAAGACTGCTCTGGTTGCGGGAATTGTGATTTTCAGTTATGGCCTTATCGGAGCACTCTATATTCACTGGGACATTCTGCTCATTACAGCGGTCAGCGCTGCATTAATTGGTGTTGCTGCACTTTTGCAGCTTATTATCAATTATTACCATCATCATGCAGTTGCCTTTCGGCAACCGCCAAAACGACTATCACCGCTGAGATCCAAGTTTTATGAGATGTTTTATACCCGGTATACCCTGCTGCTGGTGGCATTTGTGCTCATATCTTCCGTACTTGGTTTTGTGGTACATTATCATTTTATAAGTGAAACCCGGTTCAATTATCCCAGTACCATCGGGCTGGCTAAATTCTTTGGCTTCTTTACCGGCACCATGTTCCTCTTTATTTATGGCATTGAGCGTTTCCTGCTGAGAAAGATCCTGTACTCATATGATTCACCTTTCAGCCTGGCGCTTATTCCCGCCATGCTGATCCTCGCTTCCATTGCCACCCTGGTTGTTGATCTGCTTGTGGGGCAGTCCAATGCAATTGCCCGTTTTTCTTTTGGGTTCCTGATGGTTGCCATGCTGAAGATTGGCTATGAAACTGCTTTCGAATCCATTGAGCTCCCATCTCTTCGTGTGTTGTTCAGAACGCTTGACCTCAGGTTTGTTTATTCAATTAAACCCAGGCTTGAAGGTTCATTCAGGATGCTCGGCCTGCTGATTGCAGGTTTTATGTTATCGGGCCTGATTCTT
>CAYTNC010000251.1:0-3966 GCA_964438935.1 uncultured Bacteroidales bacterium | reverse complement strand
AAATGTGAGCCATGTAAAGGCTTTTATTAAAGAAATTAAAAAAGTTATCCTATGATATATTCCGTAAATAAGAGCGGTTATTACGGCGAATTTGGCGGGGCATTCATCCCCGAAATGATGTACCCGAACATCGAAGAATTGCGGCAAAACTATTTAAAGATCCTGGATGATCCGGAATTCAGGAAGGAGTTTGAAAGTCTTCTCAGGGATTATGTGGGGCGGCCTTCGCCCTTGTATTTTGCGGGCAGGCTTTCGGAATTTCACAAGGCAAACATCTACCTGAAACGCGAAGACCTGAACCATACCGGGGCACATAAGATAAACAATACGGTGGGGCAGATACTGATTGCCAAGCGGCTTGGGAAAACCCGGATCATTGCCGAAACGGGAGCTGGGCAGCACGGCGTGGCAACGGCTACGGTTTGCGCACTGATGGGACTGAAATGTATTGTTTACATGGGCAAACTCGACGTGGAACGGCAAGAACCCAATGTATTGCGGATGAAAATGCTGGGAGCCGAAGTGGTACCTGTACTAAGCGGCAACATGACGCTCAAGGATGCTACCAATGAGGCCATTCGCGATTGGATCAACAATCCGACAGACACCCATTATATTATCGGCTCAGTGGTGGGGCCGCATCCTTATCCCGACCTGGTAGCCCGGTTGCAGGCAGTAATCAGTGAGGAGATGAAGTGGCAGTTGCAGGAGCATACCGGCAGCCCCGATCCCGATTATATTGTTGCGTGCGTTGGTGGCGGAAGCAATGCTGCCGGGGCGTTTTACCATTACCTGGATAATGAAAAGGTGAAACTGGTTGCCGTGGAAGCCAGCGGAAAGGGAATCGACAGTGGGGAATCGGCTGCCACCATGGTGCTGGGTCATCCCGGAATTATCCATGGCAGCCGCACCATGTTAATGCAGGATTCCGACGGACAGATACAGGAACCCTACTCGGTATCGGCCGGACTGGATTATCCCGGAATTGGTCCCATACATTCCTTCCTGTATAAAACAGGCAGAGCCATTTTTGAACATGCCACCGACGATGAAGCGCTGGAGGCTGCCTTTCGGCTGACACGACTTGAAGGCATTGTTCCGGCACTGGAATCGGCCCATGCCCTTGCGGCACTTAAGAAGATAAAATTTAAAGAATCAGATGTGGTGGTGGTGAACCTGTCGGGTCGCGGAGATAAGGACATGGCCGCCTATATGAAGTATATGAATGATCACCAACTGCTATAAAAAAGTGAAGCTATGAATCGCATTAACCTTCTTTTTAAAGAAAAATCCAACATACTATCCATTTATTTTACGGCAGGACACCCCACACTCAATTCAACTGTGCCTGTAATCAAAGCACTTTCCGATTCCGGGGCCGACATGATCGAGATCGGAATGCCTTTTTCGGATCCGATGGCCGATGGTCCGGTTATTCAAAGCAGCAGCAGTGTGGCACTTAAAAATGGCATGAGTTTGAAGTTGATGTTCAGTCAACTTAAGGATATCCGAAAAATTACCGACATCCCGCTTTTACTGATGGGATACCTCAACCCGGTTTTGCAATATGGTATGGAAAAATTCTGCAGCGATTGTGCCATGGCAGGTATTGACGGGATCATTCTGCCCGATTTGCCATTGGATATATACCAGAAGGAATACCGGCAGGTTTTTGAAAAATACGGATTGTTCAATATCTTCCTGATCACCCCCCAAACCAGTGCTGAACGAATCCGAATGATTGATGATGCCAGCAATGGGTTTGTGTATATGGTTTCCTCATCGTCAACAACGGGCATGAAGAAAGGTTTTTCGACGGAACAGTTTGATTATTTTGAAAGGATTCGGGATATGAAGTTGAAAAATCCTTCACTGGTAGGTTTTGGCATATCCACCCACGAAAGCTTTGCTACCGTTTGCCAGTATGCCCGTGGGGCCATCATTGGCAGTGCGTTTGTGAAGATGTTGGCAGGATCGAGTGATCTGGAGATGGATATCGGAAAATTTATAAAAGAAATCAGGGGTTGATGAAACAAAAAACCTGCTGTGCATATCGCAACCAGCAGGTCAACACGTAGCCCTGACTTTATTGATGTTCATAGTTCATTTATTATCTGGTTTGGTTTGCCAGGTGCAATTCTGTTTCGCTTGTGGTTCCGAATGCAGCCCCTGTGAAATTGTTGGATTCAGGGGCTTTATATTTTAGTAATGATTCCAGGGATGCAGTCAGCATATCAATTCTTTCCAGTGCGGGCTCAACAGCTTCATTTTCATCAATAGTCGGGGCCTGGTATCTGATGGATTCGCTGGTTGCAGCTGTCAGCATGTCAATTCTTTCCATGGCATCAGCAACTTCTTCAGCTTCTTCAAAGGTTACGGCCTTGTATTTCAACGAAGCTTCTAACAGGTTGGTAAGTTCTTCAATTCTTTCATTTTCAGCATATACACATTCCTGCTCGGTTGCTGCGGGAGCGGTATAGCGGATCGACTGCATGGTGTGATTCATCAACGTTTCAATTCCGGCCATGGCGTTGTTCATTTCGCTCTGTGGCTTTGCGGCATAAGTGCTGAAGGTGATCAGTAAGAATGCCAAACATGTGGTGGTCATTTTTTTCATGTTGCTGGTGTTCATTTGTGTTTTCATTTTATTCTTCTTTTTAGGTTATGACATAGGTTTAACATTTACTGTGCCAAACTCTGTAACAAACAGAAAAACAATAATATACAATGATGTTTTAAATACTTGACCGCGCACACATCTGTTCTGATTCAATACAGGGGTGTACGATTTCGGACAGCAGGCCCATAAAATGGTTATCGTATTTTCCCTCTGAGGGGCTACATTTGGGGTTAAAACCCCAAAAAAGGAGAGAATTCTCGTTAATAAACCCCGGCATGAATGCCGGGGCTATTGATGGAAGAACCATCAATCGGTTTTATATTCGAAATCCCAGGTTGGTGAATAGATCCTACAGCAATTTGATTAGTCCATATTATTCTAACCTCAATGGAAGCACCTATCACTAGCCCCGGCATTCATGCCGGGGGTTCAGAAAATAATACACCCCCCGCAGGGCTTTAGCCCTTAATTACGTTAAAACCATAAATTCTCATAAATTCATCATATTCTTCCTGGAAAGTCTTTCTACGGTGATGCTCCTCTTGTTCACGAATATATTTCCTGACAGATTCAATTTGAGATTCTCCAATCGATACCGCAAAATACTCCTCCTGCCAGGAAAAGTTCTCCCTGGCAAGTTTTTGGTTATTGATCCAATGGGAAGATTCGCCTTTAATCATTCGGACGACATCTGCGATACATTGCTCCGGTTTCAATGATATCAGGCAATGCAGATGGTCCTGTATTCCATTAATATGGTCAATGTAAATGTTTTTTGACCTTGCATTTTCTATGATGTGTTCAAATACTTTTAACCGGATATTGCTGGCAAGAAGGGGTAAACGGTTTCCGGTGGCCCAAACGGAATGAACATAAATTTTTACGAATGACATAACTTGATATTTAAAGGGTTAAAACCCTAATTTAGAGAATCCGGACAACATTTGGGGTTAAAACCCCAAAAAAGGAGAGAATCACCCTTAAAATACCCCGGCATGAATGCCGGGGCTATTGATGAATGAACCATTCAACATATTCATTGGAATCCCCGGCCTGATTACCGGGGCTATTGATGGGGAAACCGCCTGTCATTAACCCCGGTATTCAGACTCAATGGAAGCACCTATCACTAGCCCCGGCATTCATGCCGGGGATTTCGGAAAATAAAACCCCCTCCGCAGGGCTTTAGCCCTTAATTACATTAAAGCCATAAATTCTCATAAATTCATCTTAAAATCCCCTCCGCAGGTCTAGATTTGGGGTTAAAACCCCAAAAAAGAGAGAATCCTCGTTAAAATACCCCGGCATGAATGCCGGGGCTATTGATGAATGAACCATTCAACATA
>CAYTNC010000250.1:0-3998 GCA_964438935.1 uncultured Bacteroidales bacterium | reverse complement strand
ATAAGAAGCATATGAAAAAGTTCATTCCCTATATAGTTACTTTAGCCGTTTTGCTCTTCGTAAATGTTTCGGTTAACGCCCAATGCAAAGGATTTGCCAAGAAACTCTGCAAGCTTGAACTCACCGGATATATTCACGACGGTAATTATCATGCAGCTATTCTTACAGAAGGCGAAGAAGCTGAACTGTATAAGACATTCTATTCCGGCCAGAACTACCGGATTGCGGTGTGTGGCTCTGAGACACTTCCTGCTATTGAATTCCAGATTATCGATTCTTACAAAAACGTGCTTTATGATAACCGGCAGCATGCTGTAAGCACTGTATGGGATTTCAAACTCGAATCGAGCCAGCAGCTCAAGATCGTTGTTAAAGTTCCGGTTTCTGCAGAAAAATCAGAATATCCGAAGAGCGGGTGCGTTGCCATCATGTTCGGATTCCAGGAAAAATAACCCGTAGCAGAGACGCATTTCAAATGCGTCTCTGCGCATTATAATGAGACGCATGGCAATGAGACGCATTTCAAATGCGTCTTTACAGTTTATTTGTCAAATATTTTCCTGTATAGGATTCCTTGCACATAACCAGATCTTCAGGTGTGCCTTCAAACAGGAGATTTCCTCCATTGTCGCCTCCTTCGGGGCCCAGATCGATGATCCAATCGGCTGTTTTAACCACTTCAGGATTGTGCTCAATGATGATTACGGAATGCCCGTTGGCAATCAGGGCATTAAATGCGTCAAGGAGTTTGCGGATATCGTGAAAGTGCAAGCCTGTTGTAGGTTCATCAAAAATAAACAGTATGGGTGATCCGCCTTTTTCAACACCCAGAAAAGATGCCAGTTTAACCCGCTGGCTTTCACCGCCGCTCAGGGTGCTTGACGCCTGACCCAGTTTCACATAGCCCAGCCCGACATCAGCCAACGGGGCCAGCTTACGTGCAATGGCTTTCTCAACTGACCCCTTTCGGGATCCAAAGAATTCAATTGCCTCGTCTACAGTTAACTCCAGTATATCGAAAATGCTTTTCCCTTCGAAATGAACTTCCAGGATGTCGTCTTTAAACCTCCGGCCATGACAGCTTTCACAAACCAGGTGAACATCGGCCATGAACTGCATTTCTACTTTGATTTCACCTTCGCCCTGACACGATTCGCATCTGCCCCCATCGATGTTGAACGAAAAATGCGACGGCGTAAATCCATTGAGTTTCGACAGCTGCTGGCTTGCATAAAGCTTTCTGATCTCATCAAATGCCTTGATATAGGTGACCGGATTGGAACGTGTAGATTTTCCAATCGGGTTCTGATCGACAAATTCAACTGCCGATAACAGGTTCACATCTCCTTTGATTGTGCTGAATTTACCGGCTTTCTCTCCTGATCCGCTGATCATTTTGTTGAGTGCCGGCAGCAATATGCCTTTTACAAGTGATGATTTACCCGAACCACTGACTCCGGTTACTACCGTCATCGTGTTGAGCGGAAACCTCACGTTGATATTCTTCAGGTTGTTCTCACTCGCCCCGGTGATTTCGATATAACTGTTCCATTTCCTTCGAAATGCAGGTTTTTCAATTTTAAGCTCTCCATTCAGGTATTTGGATGTGAGGCTTTCCTTATTTTTCAGCAGTTGCGGTAAGGTTCCCTGAAAAACCAATTCACCTCCCAGTCTGCCGGCAAGGGGACCTATATCAATAATCTGATCGGCGGCCCGGATAATCTCTTCTTCATGTTCCACCACAATTACCGTGTTGCCAATGTCCCTGAGATTCTTAAGAACCCTGACGAGCAGACCGGTATCACGTGGATGAAGTCCGATGCTGGGTTCATCAAGAATGTATAACGAACCCACCAGGCTGCTCCCTAGTGTTGTGGCCAGGTTAATGCGCTGCGATTCTCCGCCCGAGAGTGTTGATGACAGCCGGTTCAGGGTAAGATAGCCCAACCCGACATCGAGGAGAAAACGAAGGCGTGCCTGAATTTCTTTCAGAATGCGACCGGCAATCAAAGAGTCATGCTGATCCAAATGGATATTTATAAAGAATTCTATCAGGCTGGAAACAGGCATCAAAACAAGTTCCTGGACCGATATGCCGTTGATTTTCACATACGAGGCTTCCTTTTTCAAGCGGGTTCCCCTGCATTCGGGACAGGTGGTCTTTCCCCTGTACCTGGCCAGCATAACCCGGTACTGTATTTTGTACTTTTTTGATTCGAGATAATCAAAGAAGAAATGAATGCCATGAAAGTGACGGTTTCCATTCCACAAGGTGGTTCTCTGCTCTTCAGTGAGATCATTGTAAGGCCGGTGAATTGGAAAACTGAATTTATCTGCATTGTAAATCAGCTTCTCTTTCCATTTCGACATCTTATCCCCTTTCCAGCAAACGATAGCATCATCATAAACCGACAGGTTCCGGTTGGGAACAACCAGGTCCTCGTCGATCCCTATTGTTTTGCCGTAACCTTCGCACTTTGGACAGGCTCCCACCGGATTGTTGAAGCTGAACATGTGCTCTGAAGGTTCTTCAAACCGAATACCATCTGCTTCAAAGACATCGCTGAAGCTTCGTTCAACCGATTCTTCATCCGCTGCCCGGACAATGCATTTTCCTTCTCCAGAAGTAAATGCCATTTGGGCAGAATCGGCATAGCGGCTTTTTGAATCATCTGCATGGTCAACAACCACCCGGTCGATTAAAACGTAAACAACGTCTTTTGCCGCAGGTTCTTTTTTTACAATGGCCTCCTCAAGTTTGAGTATTACGCCGTTGAACATCAGCCGGGTAATTCCCTGATGTTTCAAATCTTCAAGTTTTTGGGCAAAACTCAGGGTGCCGTTCTGTTTCAACGGATACATGATAAGCAGCCGGGTTCCTTCAGCAAAAGAAGTAATGTAGTTGACCACATCGGTAACAGTTTCCTTTTTCACAGCTTTGCCGGATATTGGTGAAAGAGTTTTCCCAATGCGGGCAAACAGCAACTTGATGTAATCGTATATTTCGGTGGATGTACCCACTGTAGACCGGGGATTCCGTGCATTCACCCGCTGCTCAATGGCAATTGCCGGCGGTAATCCCTTGATGAAGTCGACCTCAGGTTTGTTCATCCGGCCCAGGAATTGCCGGGCATAAGATGATAGACTTTCAACATATCTTCTTTGCCCTTCTGCATAAATGGTGTCGAAAGCAAGTGATGATTTTCCGGACCCGGATAACCCCGTTATCACTATAAATTGATCACGTGGTATGTTCAGACTGATATTCTTGAGATTATGTACCCTGGCACCTGAAACCAAAATGGCATCGTTTTCGTATAAAGGCTTGTTTTTTATCATTTAGAATGTGCCAAAGGAATTGCTTTTTATCTTAAAAAAAGTTAATTTCGCAAAAGTAACCGCTTTATTTAAAATAAAGTAATTATTATTACAGGAAATTAAACCAACAACAAAGGAGGACAGCCTATCGCCACAATTCTACGCAACTTTTTTTAACTCAAAAAGGAGGTAGTTTTGAATAACATCTATTTAGCTGACAACGAGCTTGTGGACAAGTTCGTCAGTGGCGATAAGAACAGTCTTGAACTGCTCATTAACCGATATCGGAAACAAGTTTACACGTACATCTTTCTTTTAGTTAAGAAACAACATCTGGCTGAGGACATTTTCCAGGATACTTTTATTAAGGTAATCAAGTCATTGGATGGCGGTAAGTATCAGGATAATGGTAAGTTTCTTGCCTGGGTATTACGTATTGCGCACAACCTGGTAATTGACCATTACCGTAAGGAGCGGCAACTGAATTCGACATCCAGAGAGGATTTTGGACTGGATATTCTGAATTCACAGAAATACGCCGTGAAACCTGCCGAGGATTCAATGATCGACCGGCAAATCCGGAAGGATATCCGAAGCCTGATTGATATCCTGCCTGAAGAACAGAAAGAGGTTCTGATTCTCCGGCAGTATTGCGAATTGAGCTTTAAGGAAATTGCCGA
>CAYTNC010000249.1:0-4012 GCA_964438935.1 uncultured Bacteroidales bacterium | reverse complement strand
GCTTTCAAACTCGAGGTGGGACATCCTCCCGGAGCCCCGTTTTTCATGATCATGGGCCGGTTCTTCTCACTTTTTGCGGGAAACGACGTGACTCTTGTGGCCAAAATGGTGAATTCCATGTCGGCACTGGCCAGCGCTTTTACCATCCTCTTCCTGTTTTGGTCAATTACCCACCTGGCCAGAAAAATTATTATCAAATCAGAAGAGATGACAACCGGCAATGTGATTGCCGTTATCGGTAGCGGACTGGTGGGCGCATTGGCTTACACCTTTTCCGATACATTCTGGTTCTCGGCAGTTGAAGGCGAGGTTTATGCCACTTCATCGCTCTTCACAGCACTGGTTTTTTGGGCCGTACTGAAATGGGAAAACGCGGCTGACGAACCCTATGCCAATCGATGGTTGATTTTCATAGCCTACCTCATGGGCCTTTCCATCGGTGTCCACCTCCTGAACCTCTTGGCCATACCTGCCATAGTACTCATTTATTACTTCAAAAAACAGGAAGTTACCCCAATGGGTACCTTCAAGGCGCTGGTTGTTTCAGCTCTCATTCTGGGGGGTATTATGTATGTCATCATCCCGGGAGCTGTTAAGGTGGCAGCTTTTTTTGAACTGCTGTTTGTAAATACCTTCAGAATGCCCTACAATTCAGGTGTCTTCTTCTACTTTCTGCTGATCCTGGGCCTGATCGTTTACGGGCTTTATTACACCCACCGCAAACAAAAGGTGATCCTTAATGCTGTCATTCTGGTTATCACTGTGATCCTCATCGGTTATTCATCCTATGCAGTTCTTGTAATCAGGTCTTCTGCCGATACCCCCATGGATCAAAACGACCCTGAAGATCTTTTTTCGTTATTGTATTACCTGAACCGGGAACAATATGGCGACCGCCCACTTGTACAAGGACAATACTTCAATGCCCCCATTACGGGTTCAAAAGACGGAGCTCCGTCCTATTATAAAAAAGACGGTAAATATGTAGAATATAACTACCGGGTTAGTTACGTTTACGACTCAAAATACACCACCATCTTTCCCCGCATGTGGAGCAATGATGCCGGTGGCGGACATACTGAAGCCTATATTCAGTGGGCCAATCTGAAAGCAAGTGATTTGTACCAGGCCCGGCTCGATGAGAACGGACAACCCTTGCGGGACAGGGAAGGGAAAATAGTATACGACTACTCCAAAAGCAAAAAAAGCCCGAGTTTTTCCGATAACATCCGGTTCTTTTGGCGTTACCAGGTAGTACACATGTATTTCAGGTATTTCATGTGGAATTTTGCCGGCCGACAAAACGACATCCAGGCCCATTACAAAACAGAGATCAACAAAGGAAACTGGATCTCCGGTATTCCATTCATCGACAATGCCCGCATAGGAAGCCAGGATCAACTGCCCGATTCCATGAAAAACAACAAAGCACGCAACCGGTACTTCCTGCTGCCTTTGCTGCTGGGTATTGCCGGACTGGTTTATCAATACCGGAATCACCGGAACGACTTTGTGGTAACCATGGTATTGTTCATCATGACCGGATTGGCCATTGTGATTTACCTGAACCAGAACCCCATGCAGCCACGTGAGCGTGATTATGCCTATGCCGGCTCATTCTATGCCTTTGCCATCTGGATCGGGTTGGGTGCTCTCTGTATCTATAATCTGCTTAAGAAAGTTTCCCCGGCGGTTTCCGCCTCCATACTGGCCACCCTTATTTCACTTACTGCCGTGCCTTTGGTTATGGCCAAAGAAAACTGGGATGATCACGACCGCTCCAATCGCTATATAGCACGCGACTTTGCATACAATTACCTGAACTCATGCGCCAAAAATGCAGTGATTTTCACCAACGGAGACAACGATACCTTCCCACTCTGGTATGCACAGGAAGTGGAAGGCATTCGCACCGACGTTCGGGTGATGAATCTGAGCTACCTGTCAGCCGACTGGTATATTGAACAAATGCACCGCAAGGCATACGAATCAGAACCTATACCCCTGTCGCTCACACTCGACAAATACCGTTCAGGCAAGCGCGATGTGGTGTATATCATCGATCGCATCAAAGGATTCAGTGACCTGAAACAGGTAATGGACTTTCTGGCCAGCGACGATCCGCGTACCAAGCAGCTTCCGAACACCTCACAGGAGGTGGATTTTATCCCTACCCGTAAATTTATGATCCCGGTTGACTCGGCCAAAGTTGTTCAGAATGGTACCGTTCCGCCAGCAAAAGCAAACAGGATAAGCTCTCAGATGCTCTGGGAACTCGATGGCAGTCGCAATTACATCACCAAAAACCACATGATGATCCTGGATCTGCTGGCAACCAACAACTGGGAAAGACCTTTATACTTTGCCATTACCGTATCGGAAGACAATTATCTGAACCTCGACAGGTACTTCCAGATGGAAGGCCTGGCATACCGGATTGTACCATTCGCATCAGAAGGAGATATGTTCGGCCGCGGCGGTATCAATTCAGATGCCATGTTCGACAATATGGTAAATAAATTCCGCTGGGGCGGCATCAACAACCCCAAGGTGTATCTCGATGAAAATGTGCTCCGCATGCTGGGCAACTTCCGCAGCAGTTTTGCCCGCCTGGCGCTGCAACTCATTGCCGAGAACAAAAAGGATTCGGCCCGTAAAACCATTGAAAAATGCCTTGAGGTCATTCCCGACAAGATAGTACCTTATAATATATATAACGTATTGCTGGTGGAAGCTTATTATCAGCTGGGCGATACGGCAAAGGCTGTTTCCATGTCAAATGACATCGCCTTAAATGTTTACCAGGATATGAATTACTTTCTGAGCCTGGGATTAAGGTTCAACAAAGACCTGATGTACGAGAAAAGGGTTGCTTTTTATACACTTGACGAAATCAGGAGAATGGCCAATGATTATAAACAAAATGAACTGGCAAAGGAAATGGAACAAAAGTTCCAGGAATATGCCGCTATGATGAGTGTGGGCCTTTGATCTGTTAACATGAACCTGGTTAAGATTCCCCGGATACTGAAAAAGATCTTTCCGGAAATCACCTGGGATATCCGGAGCAGCGACCCTGCCCTCTATCTCACTTTTGACGATGGCCCCACTCCGGATATCACCTCCCGTGTGCTCAAGGAACTGGACCGCTTCCAGGCAAAAGCCACTTTCTTTTGCATCGGGCGGAACGTGGAACGGCATCCTGATATTTACAGGCAGGTTGTGAATCAGGGCCATGCTGTTGGAAACCATACCTACAGCCACCTGAAAGGCTGGTATACAGCCAATAAGGAATATTATGACGACATCACACTGGCTGCGCGGTTCATTCCTTCTTCGCTCTATCGCCCAGCCTACGGCATGATCACCCCTGCCCAATTAAAATTCCTGAGGAGGCTTTATCAGATTGTGTTGTGGGATGTTATGAGCTACGACTTCGATTTCGACACTTCACCCGAACAATGCCTTTCAAATGTGATCCGCCATGCCCGTCCCGGATCGGTGGTGGTATTCCATGATTCGGCCAAAGCCTCCGAAAAAACGCTTTATGCCCTGCCCCGCGTGCTGGAACATTTTGCGGAGAAGGGGTTTGTGTTTAAAAAGATCGGGTGAGGTTCTACCTCATAGCCGTCAAGCTAAGAGAATATTTTATATAAAAAGGCACTCACTTCATTAATTGGAGATGAGTAATGAAAATGCGTTATCCCCCTTTGGAGGGGGCTGGGGGAGGATTACGGAGTTACCCCATGTTTATTACGAACAAATTTTTAGAACATTATTATAGTGCCAATATAAAGGAGACTTCATGCAAGTCCACCCCCTGACCATCGTTCGGCTGAGGTTCCAACCTCAGTCGAATCTATCCTTTCAGGCTCCGGCCTGAACTTGCTCCACGACACCGAAATCCTCTAAAATACTCAGGCACAGCCTGCCAACATATATCCGGCTGAGGTAGAACCTTTGAGTGTTCAAAACATTAAATTAGACATAGATTCCTGATCATTTAACTGAT
>CAYTNC010000248.1:0-4015 GCA_964438935.1 uncultured Bacteroidales bacterium | reverse complement strand
AGCCCCCTCCAGAGGGGGATAGCGCATTTTCAAAACTCATCTCCAATTAATGAAGTGAGTGCATTTTTCTATAGAATATCCTCTTAGCTTGACCGCTATGGCCACACCCTAATCCCACCCCCGGCACTCCCTTGTCACTTGTCACTCGTCCCTTGTCACTACATTTCTATCTTCCTTTTCGTATAAGCCGAAAAGTCATTCACAGCCGGTTTGTAATCGGTTTGCATCAGCGTGGATGAAATCATGTAATCGGCAGATGACCTGTTGCAGGCTGTGGGCAGGTTATAAAGGACTGTAATGCGCAACAATGCCTTCACATCCACTTCATGTGGCTGGGGCATCATCGGGTCCCAGAGAAACACGAGCATATCTATTTTCCCCTCGGCAATCATGGCACCCAATTGCTGATCTCCTCCCAGGGGGCCCGATTTGAGCTTCTTCAGCCTGATCTTTTTTTCCACCTCTTTCTTCAGTTTTTTCTTCAGGAGTTCTTCAATGAGTTTGCCTGTTGTTCCGGTGCAGATCAGCTCATGTCCTGCCAGTATCTTCCAGTTCCAGTTGACCCATTCGAGCAGGTCTTTTTTACGGTTGTCATGGGCCACCAGGCCAATCCTGAGTTTCTTTTTTGGAGCCGGCATATTTTAGTTTTATCAGATGAATAATCAACAGTTAGCCTTTCCTCCTCTGCCATAGGTTTGTAGGGCCAGGCAATCTTTATTGTTTCTTTTCCCCCTCAACCGGCAGGGTATTCAGCATGTCGATGTACCTGCCGTAGTATTTCTCATATAAGGTATCCAGGAATTTTTTCGCTTCATCCTTACGTGCATCGTAGCTCTGTTTGGTTTCTTCCTCACCCCGCGGAGCAAATAAGGGCGACTTGGACACCTCTTCCTCAATTTCCTTTTCAAAGTAAGATCCTTCCAAAAAGTATTTCCTGTCGAGTTGCCATATCCTCACGGTATGGTCATCTGATGCCGAAGCAAAGCAGGTTCCCCTGTGATTGAACCTGACGGTATTCACGGCTCCCGTATGCCCGGTAAAAGTCTGGACTTTCCTACCGGTAGCGGTTTCCCAAAGAACAATATTTTTAAGGGCATCGCAACTCAGCATGTGGTTGCCATCTGGGCTGAACTGCACATCAAAAACGGCAGCCTGGTGACCTATGAAGGTCCTTACTATCCTGCCGCTGTCGGCGCTCCACAGCCTGATGGTTTTATCGGCTGAGGCTGTTGCCAGGTACCTGCCCGAAGGGTGGAAGTCGATCGCAAAAATATTCCCCGAATGGAGTTCCATTTTAAATTTTTCTTTACCGGTGGCGGCATCCCACAACCTGACCGATTTGTCGAGCGATCCGCTGGCGATCAGGTTGCCATTGGGACTGAAGCAAACCGGCAGGGCGCTTCTTTCGTGACCATCCAGGGTCATTACCAGCGCTTCTGTTTTGTAATCCCATACCTTGAGGTATTTCGCGTAGGATCCGGCAGTGATTTTCTGCGTGGAGCTGTTGTAGTCCATGCTCCAGATATTGGTTGTGTAACCGCTGAACGTTCTGATGAGATTGCCCTGCCTGTCGGTTAGCCTGATATCATTGCCGCAGGCGGCCAATACATTACCGTCAGGAGTAAACTGAAGCGCTTTCACAGCAAACGAATTTGCTATGGTGCCCAGGATTTCTCCATTTTCGGGGTTGATAAAATAAACCAGCTTGTCGTCACCTCCCGTGGCAAGCGTTTTGTCATCGGCACTGAAGGTAATGGCTTTAACCGGCTGGCTGTGTTTTTTGAAAACAAGGGCATTGATTTCATCCTGCGCCATTGAGGGGAGTGCAGTATGCGCAAGCAGGGCGATACAAAACGGCAACAGGCTGTGTTTAAACTTTGAGCTTTTCATGGTAAATCCGGTAATTTTCTTCGTCAAAAACTGCAAAGTATACGTTACTGATCCCCTGATTGTTTGAAAGCCATTTCTTCACCGTTGCTATAGCGATATCCGCGGCCTGGGTCTTGGGAAAGCCATAAACACCCGTGCTGATATTCGGGAAAGCAATTGTTTTAATATCGTGTGATGATGCCAGGGAAAGACTGTTTGCGTAGCAGGCTTCGAGGAGTGAAGCTTCATTGCGATTGCCCCCGTTCCAAACCGGACCCGCTGTGTGAATCACATATTTAGCGGGCAGGTTAAACCCCTTTGTAATTTTGGCTTCACCTGTTCTGCATCCGTTCAGCAACCGGCATGCTGCAAGAAGTTCGGGGCCGGCAGCCCTGTGAATGGCACCGTCAACACCGCCTCCTCCGAGCAAGGTGGTATTGGCAGCATTTACAATGACATCCACGGCCAGTTTGGTAATATCACCCCTGATGAGCTCTATGGTGTTCATTGGCTACCGGATTACAGCACCCAGTTCTTTCACGTAAGCGTCCATGATTCTCTTCATGGTGCGGTCAATCTTTTCATCGGTAAGGGTTGCCTGCAAGTCCTGCAGGATGAAGCTTACCGCGTAAGATTTCTTACCCGCGCCAACCTGTTCTCCCTCGTAAACATCAAACAGGTCGACCCTGGTT
This sequence comes from uncultured Bacteroidales bacterium, assembly GCA_964438935.1. Classification (GTDB taxonomy): domain Bacteria; phylum Bacteroidota; class Bacteroidia; order Bacteroidales; family UBA10428; genus UBA5072. Next base: position 1,454 of record CAYTNC010000248.1, on the reverse strand, counting down.
AAAAGCTTGCTTTCAATGCGGAAGGCAAGTTCTTTAATTTTGTCGAAAGTAAGTGACTTGTCGAGCAGCAAAGCCAGATCCCGGCGGACTTCGGGGAAACGGGGAAGTTCGGCATATCGAACCTGGTGATCACCCCTGCATTTGATCAGGTTTTGCCACCTGATTACCGCATAAAAAACATCATTTTTGATGTCGAATTTTTTCAGCACTGCAGGGTTCACAAGAGCTAATTCAGCAATATCAATTCCTTCTGAACGGTAAACCAACCCATCAGTAAACAGGTCGCTGCTTCCGGCCAAAGACTTCTTCTCCATGATGTCGACCTGGAAACCCATACGTTTCAGCACATTCTCGAGATGTGCCTTCAGATCGTAAAAACCGGAGCTCTTGCCATCGGATACCCAGTTGGGTTCATGTTTTTTGCCGGTAACAAAAAGAGCGAGGTGATACGCTTCGTGGTATTTGTCGAGTGGATTGCGTTTTCCTTTCTCACCATGGAATGAATAAACATTACCCGCCTCAAACAACCTGAGATCGGGACGTTGCCTGTTGGTATTGTGCCGGATGGTTTCCAGTCCGCCGAATAACAAGGTCTGGCGCATTACATTCAGATCGTTGCTGAGCGGGTTGATGATCTTCACCAGGTTTTCCGGTGCAAATGAAGCCAGCTGATCATAATAAGCCGAAGGGCTAAGGGAGTTGTTCATAATTTCAGTAAAACCGCATCCGGTCAGGAATTCCGAAATCATGTCAACCAGTTTCTCGTTATCGGGCCGGTTACTGAAGGACAAACTGGTATTGAGTTTATCGGAAACTTCCACGTTATTGTAACCGTAGATTCTCAGAATTTCTTCAATGACATCGGCTTCGCGGGTGACATCGACCCGGTATTGGGGTGCCAACAATTCATAACCTGCTTCATCTTCCGAAAGAATTTGGAAATCGAGTGAAAGCAGGATTGACCGGATTAAGGGTCTGTCGATTTTTTTACCGATGAGCCGGTCGATGTGTGCAAAGCTCACCTTCACCTGAACCGGCTGAAGTGGTTGGGGGTAGATGTCGACAATGTCGGAGGCTATTTCACCACCGGCAATTTCTTGCACCAGCAGGGCGCACCGTTTAAGGGCAACCAGTGTGCCGGCGGGGTCTACACCGCGTTCAAACCGGAAAGAGGCATCGGTATTGAGGCCGTGGCGTTTGGATGTAAGCCTCACGGAAACCGGGTCGAAATAGGCGCTTTCAATGAAGATATTGCAGGTTTTATCGGTAACTCCCGAATGCAGGCCGCCAAACACACCGCCAATGGCAACCGGGCCTTCGCCGTCGCAGATCATCAAATCATCGTTTGAAAGTTTGCGTTCCACGTTATCGAGGGTGACAAAAGGTGTTCCTTCAGGCATGTTTTTAACAACAATTCTGCGGCCCCTGATCTCATCGGCATCGAAAGCATGCAG
>CAYTNC010000247.1:1250-4029 GCA_964438935.1 uncultured Bacteroidales bacterium | reverse complement strand
GTAGATAATGGATTAACATTTAAAGTTAAGTCCCGTATGGGACGATATAAATTTTAACCGGACAATAGTGATAATTTTTAGTGAAAATCAGGCTTTCTGTTTTAACTGCACCTTTTTGGGGGTTTCACTAAATTCTTTTTTAAAGGATCTTATAAAATAGGATAAGTTCTCAAAACCGGTTAGAAAGCATATTTCGGTAATTGAATAATTCGTACTGTGTATCATCTGATACGCCGTCTCCAACCTTTTCCGGTTGATCCATTTTTTAGGCGGAATGTCACAGGATTCCTTAAATTTCTTCTTGAAAGAACTCAGGCTCAGGTTGGTTTTTTTGGCAAATTCTGTAATGGTTAAGGGTTCCAGATATGTTTTGTGCATTACATCCATAAACCCGCTATTCATTTGCTTGTGTTGAGAATGAATGAATCTTTCAATTTTTCCATCCGGGTCTGCATCAATTAAATTCATTAACAATTCAACAATTTTGTTTTTTACCATCATTTCCTTGAACTTGTGATCATCATTAAAATATGGGGCCAGGGAAAACAAACTGCTCTTAACAAAAGAATTCATTTCAAGTATTTGCACATGATCATCTTCCATATTCCCCGAATAATTATTTACAAAATTGAATTTGTAAATTTCATTGATCACACTGTCATCAATGGAAATCATGATCACTTCATATTTATTGTCGCTGTTGCTCAGTATTTGTGAGGCAACATAACTGCCCTTTCCCATAAAGAGGATATTCCCTGCTTTAACCGAATATTCTTTGTTTCGGGTTTTCAATATTTTACCTCCCTTTAACACAAAAATAACCAGACTATTTTCAAGTATCATTTTGCAGTTTTCTTTGTGGTTGCAGATTTTGTATTCTGACACAACCATGCCATTCAGGTCTAAACTTTTAACGGCTGATTCCTTGAAATAGTCATATACATCTTTCATTGTATGCTCCAAAATATTTCTTTAAAACTGGTTTTTACTACAATACAATCTTCATGCTGCAGATTCTGCAATCTAAAGTGATTTTATACTAACCTTTTTGGCCAATTGGCAAAGATGGTTTGGCAAGGTAGCTCCTTTGTTGCATATGCCAAAATTTTATACTGCTGCAAGCAAAGGATTTGATCAATTGCTTGCGCCACTGCCGGCAGGCAAGGAACTCCGAATGATGAATATCGAAGACTTCAATAAAACCAACACCGAACAAGGAACACCGAATGATGAATTTCGAAGACTTACACTCCCTCCACCCGTTTCCCCTTTTTCCACACCCCACACGGCGCCATCCCTCCCTGGTTGTAAAGGATTTCGCGGAAATCGGTGCAGGGGAAGGCAATGAAATCGGCCATCATACCGGGTTTTAAGATACCGCGGTCGGTCAGCTGCAGCGCGGGGGCGGCGCGACAGGTGATGGCCGCCAGTGTTTCGGCCAGGGTGAGCTTTTCATAAACCCCCAGCAGGGCCGCCTGCATCAGCAGGTTGCCCATGGGCGCGGACCCCGGGTTCCAGTCGGATGCAATTACCAGCGACGCTCCGGCATCCAGGATTTCCCGGGCGGGTGCAAAGTCGGCGCCCAGTCCCAATGACGCCCCCGGCAAAACCACAGGGATAACGGTGCTTTGGGCCATGTGTATCAGGTCCTTATCGGTTGTGGCTTCCAGGTGCTCGGCACTGCTTGCTCCCATCTCCATGGCTAACTTCAATCCGCCCGGCGAAAACTGGTCGGCATGCACCACTACAGTAAACCCAAGCGCTTTGGCTGCTTCCAGGTAAAACCGGGCTTGTTCTACTGTGAACGCACCCTGATCCACATAAATGTCCACCCTGTTGGCCAGTTTTTCTGCCTTTACCACCGGCAGTAGTTTGTCAATGAGCATTCCGAGGTACTCCATTCCTGTGCCGATGAAATCCCTGGGTTTGATGTGGGCAGCCAGGCACGTGGGTACCAGGTCGGCACGGGTTTTACCCGATGCCTGCCGTATGGCCCTGAGTAGGATGAGTTCCGATTCCACATCGAGTCCGTACCCGCTTTTTACCTCCACGGTAGTGGTGCCGCCTTGCAGCAGCCTGTCGGCTCTTTCGGCGGTTAACCGGGCCAGTTCATCCTGTCCGGCCTGACGTGTATGGGTTACGGTACTCCAGATTCCTCCTCCCTGCGCGGCTATTTCGAGGTAGCTCTTACCTGCCAGACGCAGCGCATAATCCGCTGCCCGTGAACCGGCCCAGCATATGTGGGTGTGTACATCCACAAAGCCGGGAACCACGCAGCAGGGGCTGTTGACCGGCTCGGTGGTTGAGGCCAGGCTTTTGAGCTCGCGGTAACTACCAACAGATTCAATCACTGAGCCGTTAACCAGTATGCCTGCGTCGGCAATAATTTCCAGCTGTTTGTCGGCCAAAGGACCCTTGCCGGGCAACTGATCCATGGTGAGCAACTGTTTGAACGGACCGATTAATTTGAATTTACCCATAATAATATAAGCTATATTTTCCTACACAATTCCCCTACGCAATTCTTATTTTAATATATACTTTTCTTTATTTTTTATGGCTTCGTCGTACCCGGCATCGGCATGGCGGTAGATGCCCATGGCCGGATCGTTGTACAGTACCCGTTGCAGGCATGCTGCTGCCCGGTCTGTTCCGTCGGCTACCACCACCATGCCGGCATGCTGTGAATACCCGATTCCCACACCACCACCATGGTGGAACGAAACCCAGGTGGCGCCGCCGCTGGTGTTGGCCATGAGGTTGAGCAAAGGCCAGTCGC
>CAYTNC010000247.1:0-1150 GCA_964438935.1 uncultured Bacteroidales bacterium | reverse complement strand
ACCCAGGTGGCGCCGCCGCTGGTGTTGGCCATGAGGTTGAGCAAAGGCCAGTCGCTGATGGCATCGCTGCCGTCTTTCATTCCTTCGGTTTCACGGTAGGGTGAGGCCACCGAGCCGCAGTCGAGGTGATCGCGCCCAATAACAATAGGGGCTTTCACCCTGCCTGTTTTAACCAGGTTGTTGAAGATGAGCCCTGCTTTTTCGCGTTCGCCCATACCCAGCCAGCAGATTCGTGCTGGTAAGCCCTGGAAGGCTATTTTTTCGCCTGCTTCCCTGAGCCAGTTTGCCAGGTGTGTGTTTTCGGGAAAGGCTTCCATCAGCGCTTCGTCGGTGGCGCGGATGTCTTCGGGGTCACCCGACAGGGCCACCCAGCGAAAGGGTCCCTTGCCCTCGCAGAACAAGGGGCGAATGAATTCGGGCACAAATCCCTGGTAGCTGAATGAATCGGCGTAGCCTCCCTGGCGGGCAAATTCGCGCAGGTTGTTGCCGTAGTCAAATACCACGCTGCCTCTTTTTTTCATTTCGAGCATGAAACCCACATGGCGGGCCATGCTTTGCAATGAGCGGGTGTGGTATGATTCAGGGTTGCTTTTGCGAAGCTGAAGGGCTTCTTCAAGCAACATACCTGCCGGCACATAACCATTCAGCGGATCGTGGGCCGAGGTCTGGTCCGTTAATGCATCGGGAATGATGCCATCTTGCAGCAGGTATTCCAGCATATCGCCGATGTTTCCCACCAGTCCCACTGAAATGGCTTTGTGCTGTTCCCTGGCATCAAGGATGATTTTTTTTGCTTCGTCGTACGATGTGGTCATCCGGTCGATATACTTTGTGCTGAGCCTTTTCCGGATCCGCTCGGGATCCACATCCACGCCCAGGAAGGTATAGCCCGCCAGGGTAGCTGCCAATGGCTGGGCGCCACCCATACCGCCAAGGCCTCCAGAAACCAGAAGCTTTCCAGCGGTTTTTCCGCTGAAATATTTGCGTCCACATTCGGCAAAGGTTTCGTAGGTTCCCTGGAGGATGCCCTGGGTGCCAATGTAGATCCAGCTTCCGGCTGTCATCTGTCCGTACATGATGAGTCCCCTTTCCCTAAGCTGGTTGAAGTATTCCCAGGTGGCCCAGGCAGGTACCAGGTTGCTGTTGGCAA
>CAYTNC010000246.1:0-4037 GCA_964438935.1 uncultured Bacteroidales bacterium | reverse complement strand
GCAAAAGAATCTGCATCGGTAAAACTTTACACAAGTGAGGAAAAATTCCGGTACCTTAGCCAGAAGAATCCGGCACTTGCCAGTTTCAAACAAAAACTAAACCTGGAACTCGAATAAATAATTGAATATGAGCGGACAAAAGATTACTCTGGAAAAAGGGGTTTTGAAAGTACCCGATGAACCAATCATTCCTTTTATTGAAGGTGATGGTACAGGGCCGGATATCTGGGCAGCTTCTGTTAAAGTTTTTAACGCAGCGGTTGAGAAAGCCTACCATGGAAAGAAAAGAATTCACTGGAAAGAAGTACTGGCAGGTCAGAAAGCTTTCGACCAAACCAACAACTGGTTGCCCGATGAAACCCTTCAAACCATCAGGGAATACCTGGTGGCTATAAAAGGTCCTTTGACCACACCCGTCGGCGGAGGAATCCGTTCACTGAATGTTGCCCTGCGACAGATCCTGGATTTGTACGTTTGTTTGCGCCCCGTCAGATACTACGAAGGTGTACCTTCACCGGTTAAAGATCCTTCAACAACCGACATGGTAATTTTCAGGGAAAATGCCGAGGATATTTATGCAGGCATTGAATGGATGGAGGGCACTGACGAAGTGAAAAAGGTGATCTCGTTCCTTGAAAATGAGATGAAAGTTAAAAAAATCAGGTTTCCGCAGAGTTCTTCTATTGGTATCAAACCGGTTTCAAAGGATGGAACTGAACGCCTGGTAAGAGCAGCCATTTTATATGCCATTCAAAACAACCTCCCCTCCGTTACCCTGGTGCACAAAGGGAATATTATGAAGTTTACCGAGGGTGGATTCCGCGACTGGGGTTATCAGCTGGCCAAAGCCGAGTTTGGAGCAGTTGAAACCGACGGAGGCCCCTGGTGTTCATTTGCCAATCCGAAAACCGGCAAAAATATTGTGATCAAAGATGTCATTGCCGATGCCTTCCTTCAGCAAATACTTACACGCCCGGCCGAGTACTCCGTGATTGCCACACTGAATTTGAACGGGGATTACATTTCTGATGCACTGGCTGCAATTGTTGGTGGCATTGGCATTGCCCCCGGTGCCAACATCAATTATGTTACAGGATATGCCATTTTTGAGGCCACTCACGGAACGGCGCCAAAGTATGCGGGGAAAGATATGGTAAATCCCGGATCTGTAATTCTTTCAGGTGCCATGATGTTTGAATACCTGGGTTGGCCCGAAGCAAGTGCGCTGATTGTGAAAGGCCTTCAGGGAGCAATCCGGTCAAAACGGGTTACCTATGACTTTGAAAGGCTCATGGAAGGTGCCACTAAATTGAAGTGTTCCGAATTCGGAGATGAGATTGTAAGAAATATGTAATTGAAAGTATCTGCTACAGAAGCTTTTTTTCATAATTTTGTTTTAATATTAACCCGAAATACTATTGAATATGCTGAATAAGAAAGTTGAAAAAATACTCATCGAACAGATTGAGAAAGAAGGTTACTCTTCATCACTTTACCTGGCAATGGCTTCATGGGCCGAAGTGAATGGCCTGGCCGGCATTGCCGGTTGGCTTTATGCACAATCTGATGAAGAAAGAATGCACATGCTCAAAATAGTTAAATTTGTCAATGAGCGGGGTGGAAAGGCTGTTATTCCTGCTTTCAAGCAACCCGGCAAGGAATATACCGCTGTAAAGAAAATGTTTGAAGAAGTGTTGAAACATGAGCAATATATTTCGGCATCCATCAATGAGATTGTTGCAGTTTGTATGGCTGAAAAGGATTACACTACCCTCAATTGGATCCAATGGTTTGTTAATGAGCAGATTGAAGAGGAGACCAATGCCACTACCATACTGGATAAGCTGAACCTGATGGGCGATAAGAATCTTTATGTTTTTGACAGGGACATCATGTCGCTGCGCGCAAAAGATTAATCAGTGCTACTGCATACATACCCAATACAGGTATGCTTCATGCTTTGTTTTATTTTTCAGGATGGTAACCCGCCATCCTGAAATGTTTTTTTGTTTTTGATGATCTTGTAAATAAAAATTTATGGCTATTTCTGGTATTCTGAATAAGTTTTTCGGTAACAAATCGCAGCGTGATATTAAAGAGGTATTGCCATTACTGAATAAGATCCGAGAAAAATATGAGGAGATTAAAAGGCTCTCCCATGATGAGTTAAGGGCAAAAACCACCGAAATCAAGAATTACATCCGCAATTCCGTAAGTGAATTGGAGAAACGCATTCAAGATATGAAGCGGGATGTTGAAGCAGGTAGCCTGGATGTTGAAAAGATTGAAGACCTCTACAAGGAAATTGACAAAACTGAAAAGGAAATTGTTGCTGAAATTGAAAAAGCCCTGATGGAGGTTTTGCCCGAAGCGTTTTGCATTGTTAAAGAAACGGCGCGCAGGTTTACCGAGAATGAATTTATCGAAGTAACTGCTTCTGATTTGGACAGGGAACTTGCTTCACGGCGCAACAGTGTCGAAATTCACGGCGATAAAGCCAGGCACATGAGCACCTGGTTGGCCGGCGGCAATCCTGTAAGGTGGGATATGGTTCATTATGATGAACAGCTGATTGGAGGTATCGTGCTTCATAGTGGGAAAATAGCTGAAATGGCCACCGGTGAAGGTAAAACCCTGGTTGCTACCCTGCCTGTTTTCCTGAATGCCCTTGCAGGCAGAGGTGTTCACATTGTTACTGTAAACGATTACCTATCCAAACGCGACTCGGAATGGATGGGCCCCATTTTTGAATTCAACGGGCTTACGGTTGATTGCATCGACAAACACCAGCCCAATTCCGACAGCCGGAGAAAAGCATACCTGGCTGATATTACCTACGGTACCAACAACGAATTTGGCTTTGATTACCTCAGGGACAACATGGCCGGCAGTACAAATGACCTGGTTCAGCGAAAACACCATTATGCCATAGTTGATGAGGTGGATTCCGTTCTTATTGATGATGCCCGTACTCCGCTTATCATTTCAGGCCCCATTCCCAGAGGTGACGATCAATCATTTGATGAATTCAAACCCCAGGTTGAAAAACTGGTGAATGTGCAACGAACCCTGGCCACCAATTTGCTTGCTGAAGCCAAAAAGCTTATTGCTGATGGCAAAACAGAAGAAGGCGGGTTCAAGTTGCTGCAATCATTCAAGGGCTTACCTAAAAACAAGCCGTTGATCAAGTTTCTCAGTGAACAGGGAAATAAAGCTTTGCTCCTGAAAACAGAAAACTTCTACATGCAGGAGAACAGCAAGAATATGCATGTGGTTACCGATGACCTGTACTTCATCATTGACGAAAAGCAGAATTCTGTTGAGATGACCGAGAAAGGTACCGACCTGATCACCGGATCGGCCTCAGACCCTTCGTTTTTTATCATGCCCGATATCGGATCGGAAATAGCTGAGTTGGAAAAATCAAGCGTCAGCCCGGAAGAGAAGCTTGCTGTAAAAGATAAGCTGTTGCAGGATTATGCCATTAAGTCCGACCGCATTCACACTGTGAACCAGTTGCTCAAGGCATATACCATGTTCGAACGTGATGTGGAATACGTGGTAATGGACAACAAGGTAAAGATTGTGGATGAACAGACCGGTCGTATTCTCGATGGCAGAAGGTATTCCGAAGGACTGCACCAGGCTATAGAGGCAAAGGAAAAGGTGAAAGTTGAGGCAGCCACCCAGACTTTCGCTACCATAACGCTTCAGAATTATTTCAGAATGTACCACAAACTTGCGGGTATGACTGGTACTGCAGAAACCGAAGCAGGTGAATTGTGGAATATATACAAGCTGGATGTTGTGGTTATCCCTACACACCGGCAAGTTGTTCGCGACGACAGGGAAGACCTGATTTACCGGACAAAACGTGAGAAATACAATGCGGTTATCGAAGAGATTGTTAACCTGTACAATAACGGCCGGCCCGTTCTGGTTGGTACAACATCTGTTGAAATTTCCGAATTGCTGAGCAGGATGCTGAAGCTGAAAGGAATTAAGCACAATGTTTTGAATGCCAAACTTCACCAGCG
>CAYTNC010000245.1:0-4059 GCA_964438935.1 uncultured Bacteroidales bacterium | reverse complement strand
CCAAAACCCATGGTGGAGGTTGGCGGAAAACCAATACTCTGGCACATCATGAAAATATACTCGCACTATGGCATCAATGACTTCATCATCTGTTGCGGGTATAAAGGAAATATGATCAAGGAATACTTTTCAAATTACTTCCTGTTCAGTTCCGACGTTACCTTTGACATGAAAAATAACAGCATGAAGGTGCACCGAATGAATGCCGAACCCTGGACTGTTACGCTGGTTGACACCGGAGAATCAAGCATGACCGGGGGCCGTATAAAACGAGTGAAGGATTATATCGGCAATGAAACCTTCTGTTTGACCTATGGCGACGGTGTAAGCGATGTGAACATCAATGAACTGATCATGCATCACAACAACCAGGGCGTCATGGCCACGCTCACCTCAGTAAGGCAGCACGGCCGTTTTGGCGTATTCAACCTGCCTTCAGGAGAATCCAAGATTAAGTATTTCAAGGAGAAACCCAAGGGCGACGGTGATGACACTGCCTGGATCAACGGAGGCTTCTTTGTTCTGGAGCCCGGTGTGCTCGATTACATTGAAGGTGACACTACGGTATTCGAAAAAGAACCTTTGGAAAGGCTTGCTGCAGATGGACAGTTGTGTGCTTTCCGGCACACCGGTTTCTGGCAGCCGATGGATACGCTGCGCGATAAAAACCTGCTCGAAGGGTTGTGGAATAGTCCCAATCCTCCCTGGAAAGTTTGGCAGTAGTAATCGCAAAAAAAAGGAAAAAGGAAAAAGGAAAAAGGAAAAAGTTAAAAGGAAAAAAATTACGAGAATCAATAAAAGAAATTAATTAAATCGAATGATATGAAAGTTTTAATCGCAGGTAATTTAGGCTATATTGGACCCAGTGTAGCCAATCAGTTAAGAAACACGTTTCCCGACGCCACCCTTATTGGATTTGATATCGGTTATTTCATGCATTGCTTAACCAATGCACCTCATATTCCGGAAGTCAAACTGGATATGCAGGTTTTCGGTGACATCCGCAAGTTCCCCGAACAATTGTTAAAAGACGTTGATGCAGTAGTTGACCTGGCTGCCATTTCCAATGACCCCATGGGTAATAAATATGAGGAAATCACCCTGGATGTGAACTACAGGGCTGCCGTGAACCTGGCCAAAATGGCAAAAAAAGCCGGTGTGAAGTCTTTTGTTTATGCCTCCAGTTGCAGTATGTATGGCGCAGCAAGCGATTACGCCAAGAAAGAGAATGATGAACTCAACCCGCTCACTGCTTATGCCCGATCCAAGGTAATGGCCGAAAAAGAGCTTGAACCTCTTGCCGATAGTTCATTTAAAGTTACCTGCCTGCGTTATGCCACCGCTTGCGGTTTTACCAACCGGTTGCGCCTTGACCTGGTGCTGAATGATTTTGTTGCCGGTGCATTGGTCAATAAGGAAATCAGTATCCTGAGCGACGGTTCGCCCTGGCGACCAATGATCAACACCAAGGATATGGCCAGAGCTATTGAATGGGCCATCATCCGCAAAAAAGAAGACGGAGGTAATTTTCTGGCCATCAATACCGGTTCCAATGAATGGAACAACCAGATTAAGCCTCTGGCAGAAGCAGTGGCTTCACTGATTCCCGGCGCAAAAGTCAGTATCAATCCTGCCGGCGGCCCCGATAAGCGTTCTTATATGGTCAACTTCGACATGTACAAGAAACTGGCCCCCAACCACCAGCCCATCAACGATCTGAAAAGCACCATTCAGGAGCTGAAAGACAACCTCGTGGAGATGAATTTCAATGACCCCAAATTCAGGGAATCCCAATTCATCAGGCTCAAAGTGCTCAACAAGCTTCAGGAAAGCAACCTGATCAACAACCAGCTCGAATGGAAATTTAAAAATTAACTGCGGAGATCATGATATTTACTGAACTTGAACTGAAAGGTGCCTACCTGGTAGAAGTTAAGAAAATTGAAGATGACCGGGGTTTCTTTGGTCGTGCCTGGTGCGCAAACGAATTCACTGAACACGGACTCAACCGGAATTTTGTTCAAATGAATACCTCTTTTACAAAAAAGAAAGGTACTATCCGGGGTATGCATTTCCAGGCTGATCCCTATCAGGAGGTTAAATTTATCAGGTGTACCCGTGGAAGAATCTGGGATGTTATCATCGACCTGCGCCCTGATTCACCTACTTTTAAAAAATGGGCGGGCAATGAACTCACTGCCGATAATTACCGAATGGTATATGTGCCTGAGAATTTCGCACACGGATTCATCACGCTCGAAGACAACAGCGAAGTGTATTATCCGGTAACCCAGTTTTATACTCCCGGCGCCGAAAGAGGATTAAGATGGGATGATCCCGCATTCAACATCAAATGGCCGGTTGAAGTCACCCTGGTTTCTGAAAAAGACAGGAGCCATAAGGATTTCACTATTGACAGTTTGAAATAAATATAACCAATACCAACATGAGACATACCAAATGCCCGAATTGCGGCCACACAAATATTGAAGATTTCTTTACCGTTCACGATGCTCCTGTGCACAGTCTGGCTACTGTTAAGAACTATGATGAGGCCATGAACATTGAGCGCAAAGACATCACCATGGCCTTTTGCAACAACTGCGGTTTTATCTTTAATTCCACATTCGACACCAGCCTGGATTACTATACCAAGGGTTATGAAGACCAGCAGGGCTTCTCTCCCACGTTCCTGAAGTTTCTTACCGGTGTTACCAACCGGTTTATCGACAGGTACAACATGCGGAACAAGGAAGTGATCGAAATCGGCTGCGGTAAGGGAGATTTCATTTCGCTCATGTGCGAATTGGGAAACAATAAGGGCATCGGGATCGATCCGGCTTGGGTTCCGGGACGTACCAAACCCAATCCCAATGTCAGTTTCATTAAGGAATTCTATTCCGAAGAGCATGGCAAACTGAAAGCCGACTGCATCTGCTGCAGGCATACACTCGAGCACATTCACGACACCAATGGTTTTCTGAAAACCATCCGGAAATCAATCGGAGACCGTGAGGATGTTATCCTGTTCTTTGAAATACCCAGCATTGTTAGAATTCTGAAGATCCAGGCTTTCTGGGATATATTTTACGAGCATTGCACTTACATGAGTCCCGGTTCACTGGCACGGTTATTCCGTCTGAACGGTTTCGAAGTGCTCGACATGTACCTTGAATATGATGATCAGTACCTGTTCATCGAAGCCAAACCGGTGAACAAACCTTCGGATAAGATCCACCCGCTGGAAGAATCAGTTGATGAACTGAAAGCACTCACCAGTGTATTTAGCGGGAAAATAAACAATACCCTGGATGCCTGGCGGAAAAAATTTGCCGAGCTGCGCGAAAAGAAGCTGAAAACCGTTGTATGGGGAGGCGGATCCAAATCGGTTGGCTACCTCACGCATTTCGACCGGGAAAAGGTGATCGCCCATGTAGTGGATATCAATCCGCACATGTTGGGTAATTATATACCGGGAATCGGCAAACAATATGTTGGACCCGACTTTCTGATCGACTATAAACCCGATGTGGTGATCATCATGAATGCAGTTTATACCGAAGAGATCCGGAAAATGCTGAACGAAAGGGGACTGAATCCGGAACTGATACCTCTGGACAGATTCTGACACAAAGAAGCCGTGTGAAATGGTCAAAAGCTGAGCGTAGTCTCCCGACTACGCTCTTTTTTATGGCATTTTACCCAGCTTCATCTCTCAAAAATAATTCCGGAGGAATTAAATGTTTATAGTAATGTCTGTTGATAAAACACATTCGACTCCGGCCGGAGTCGCACCCAACAGCCCTACAAGTTCGGCTTAGGCACAGCCCATAGCCGTCAAGCTAAGAATACATATTGTTGATATTCTTTCATTTGCATATGGCGACATCAATACCATAGCACTTAACGCTGAACATAGCGATATCCTCCCGATGAATCGGGACAGGCTCCGCTGGCGGCATAGCCGTCAAGCTAAGAAAAGCTTACGCCCTTACAGGGCTTATATTCAATGCGTTGACTTTTACACAGGGCTTCGCCCTGTGCTGTTTGCTGATGCCC
>CAYTNC010000244.1:0-4065 GCA_964438935.1 uncultured Bacteroidales bacterium | reverse complement strand
ATTATTATCCATGAAAATATTGATTTTTATAAAAGTACCATTAACAGAATCTGAATAAGGCGTTCTCTGCCCAACGGGTCAGGGGCATACGGCCATTAAAACAACTATTTACTTATGAAAAAGTTTGATTTCTCTGATTTGAAAGGAAAAGTTTGTGTTATAACCGGTGGCGCAGGTATTATAGGCCAGGCACTGTGTGAAGCGCTTGCAGCCGCCGGCATAAAAACTGCCATCATCGATCTGAATCTCGAAGCTGCATCGGCATTGGCAGCGGGGTTAACTAAAAAGTTCAACACACAATGTATTGGAGTGCAAGCCAGTGTGCTCGATAAGGAATCACTTATTGCAGCAGAAAAAGAAATTGTCGCAAAAATGGGTCCTGTTGATTTTCTGATCAACGGAGCCGGAGGCAACTCACCTGGCGCAACCACAAAGGTGGAGCAGATTCCCGGTGCGGGCGATTTCCAGTCGTCAGAGACTTTCTTTGGACTCGACCTGAGCGGATTCGACAAGGTGTTTGCCCTCAATTTCTCGGGTACGCTGTTGCCTACCATGGTTTTTGCACCCGACATGATTAAAAGAGGTAAGGGAGGTATACTGAATATCTCGTCTATGAATTCATTCAGGCCGCTGACCAAAATCCCTGCGTATTCGGCTGCAAAGGCTTCAGTAAACAATTTCACACAGTGGCTCTCAGTGCATCTTGCCAAAACAGGCGTTAGGGTGAATGCCATTGCACCGGGCTTTTTCCTTACCAACCAGAACCGCTTTTTGCTGGTGGATGAAAAAACCGGTATGGCTACACCCCGTGGCAAAAAGATTATGGACAACACACCTGTTGGAAAATACGGAGAACCGGAAGATTTACAGGGCGCCATGCTGTTCCTGCTCTCTGATATGTCCTCGTTCATTACCGGCATTGTGCTCCCTGTTGATGGTGGTTACAGTGCTTTTGGGGGTGTTTAATAAAACAATACAGGGATTATGATCTATTTTGAACGCGGATCGGAACATACCGTCCTTACCAAAAGCGACCTGAAAGAAGGATTGTTTGCAGCACTTGACAAACTGGGGCAGCGCAACAGGGTGCTTGCTGTACCGCCTGATTTTACCAGGTTCCATTCACATGCCGGGGCCTTAACTTCCCTGGCTTATGAGTATTATAAGGACAGGCTCACCGATGTATTACCTGCGCTGGGAACACATACGCCCATGACGGCAGAGCAGATTGATGCCATGTTCCCGGGTGTGCCAAAGGAGTTATTCAGGGTGCACGACTGGCGCAATGATGTAATTACAGTGGGCAAGGTTCCGGGAAGTTACGTTGCTGAAATTACCAACAATGCACTTTCATACGACTGGCCGGCACAGCTGAACAAACTGGTATACCAGGGCGGTCACGACCTCATTCTTTCCATCGGGCAGGTTGTACCTCACGAAGTGATTGGGATGGCAAATTACAACAAAAACCTCCTGGTGGGCACCGGAGGTTCCGAAGGTATTAACAAGAGCCACTTCGTTGGAGCTGTTTATGGTATGGAACGCCTGATGGGTAAAGCTGACAACCCGGTCAGGAGGTTGCTGAATTACGCATCGGAACATTTTCTGAATCAGCTCCCGCTGGTATATGTTCATACGGTGGTGGGACGAAATGAAAGAGGCGACCTGGTTGTCAGAGGACTTTTCATTGGAGATGATGTTGAAGTGTTCACCCGGGCCGCTGAACTGTCGTTGAAGGTGAACTTCACGGCACTTGACAAACCCTTGAAAAAAGTGGTTGTTTACCTTGATCCGGCCGAATTTAAAAGCACCTGGCTGGGGAATAAGAGTATTTACCGCACCCGTATGGCCATTGCCGATGACGGCGAGTTGATTGTTCTTGCTCCCGGTATAAAGGAATTTGGTGAAGATGCCGAAATTGACAGGTTGATCCGAAAGTACGGATACTTTGGTACGCCTGAAACACTCCTGAAACTTAAAGAAAACAAAGAGCTTGAGAACAACCTGAGCGCAGCAGCACACCTGATTCACGGAAGCTCCGAAGGCCGGTTCTCCATAACTTACTGTCCGGGGCACCTGACCCGCCAGGAAGTGGAATCGGTTAATTTCAGGTATGCCAATCCGGTTGAGATGATGAAAAAATACAATCCCGCCATGCTGAAAGACGGCTTGAATACAACACAGGATGGAGAGGAAATTTACTATATTTCCAATCCGGCTATAGGGCTGTGGGCGTGTAAGGATAGGCTGTAACGCAATGATCACTTTGGGAATGAGTAGAAGCAGCATTGGCAGTGGCAGTAGCAGTAGGAGCAGTTGCAGCAGCAGTAGCAGTAGGAGCAGTTGCAGCAGCAGTCAAAACCCTACACCCAATTCCCACACATCGAGTATCCAGTATCCTGTACCCAATGCCTTACAACCTGTAAATAACGACATTCAATACAATTTCAAATAACTAAAACATGACTACAACCGCTCAACAAGTTGGAAAGTACCGGTGGACCATTTGCGCGCTGGTTTTCTTTGCCACAACCATTAACTATTTCGACCGGAATGTGCTGGGATTGCTCAGGCCCGTCCTGGATGCAGCAGGTATCTTTGGTGAAGATGTGGCCAACAGGGAGCTCTATTATTCATGGGTGGTCATGAGCTTTCAGATAGCATATGCCATTGGTATGCTGTTAGCCGGCCGGTTCATCGATTGGATTGGCACCAAACGGGGATACCTGTTCTCGCTGTTGGGCTGGAGTTTTGCAGCCATTGGGCATGCCCTGGCGCATAATACCATTTCCTTTGGAATATGGCGTGCTGCTTTGGGATTAACTGAAGCAGGCAATTTCCCGGCTGCCAACAAAACCATGGCAGAATGGTTCCCAAAAAAGGAAAGGGCTTTTGCCACCGGTATCTATAATTCAGGGGCCAATATTGGGGCCATTGTTACACCCTTGTTTGTTCCCTGGATGGCCGAAAAATGGGGCTGGCAGTGGGCATTTATTGTGGTAGGGGCTGTTGGACTAATCTGGCTTTTCTTCTGGTACCGCATCTATGCTTCTCCGGAACAGAAACTGAAAGACGGCGTGCTTACCCAGGAAGAATATAATTATATCCACAGCGATGTTGATGAACAGGCTGAAGAGCTAAAAGATGAAAAAAAGGAAAGAGTTCCCTGGCTGAAACTCTTGAGATTTCGTCAGACCTGGTCGTTTTTTTTCGGCAAATTTCTTACCGACGGTGTTTGGTGGTTTTACCTGTTCTGGTTACCAGCCTTTCTTCATGGCGAAAATGCCCGAAAGGCTGCTGAATTCAAAATCCTGAACCCTGATTTCATAGGTGGTTTGGGTGATATTCCCGGTGTGATTACTTGGACCTTTGCCGTGGCGGTGGTTTATACCATATCCACCATTGGCTCGGTTTATGGCGGATGGCTACCCAAAAGATTTGTCGAAGGAGGCATGCCCTCATACAAGGCCCGGAAAACCTCAATGTTCATCTATGCCTTGTTCCCATTAACTGTGTTGATGGCTTCGTGGCTGGGGCAGTTTAATACCTGGTATGCCGTATTGGTAATTGGGATCGCTTGTGCAGCACACCAGGCATGGTCGGCCAACATTTTCACAACAGTAACCGACATGTTCCCTAAAAAGGCTGTGGCTTCGGTAACAGGGATTGGTGGTTTTGCAGGAGCCATTGGAGGACTGGTGGTGTCTCAAACGGCCGGGCTGTTGCTTAAACATTTCGCTTCACTGGGCAAAATTGAAATTGGCTACGGATTCCTTTTTATTTTCTGCGGTGTGGCTTATATTGCAGCTTGGATTGTTATGCATTTCCTGGTTCCCAAATTAAAACGAGTTGAAAATTTGTAAGAAATGAAAAAGTTCCTGGACGAAAATTTCCTGTTGCACTCAACGACTGCAGAATATCTTTATCATGAGCATGCGGCAAAGCTGCCGATTATTGACTATCATTGCCATCTTTCGCCTGCTCAGATTGCCGGGAATAATAACTTTGAGAATATCACCCAACCCTGGCTTTATGGTGATCATTACAAGTGGCGCGCTATGCGGA
>CAYTNC010000243.1:0-4096 GCA_964438935.1 uncultured Bacteroidales bacterium | reverse complement strand
AATCAACAGACGTGAGTGCCTACAGAACCAATATGCTATACAGCGGATTAGCCGGCGCCGGGATCAGATACAAGGTGCCCAGGGGAGTAATTGCCGTGGGGTTAAGAGCCAGTTTTGGAATCAACAACATTGTGGCATCGTACAATAAGGAATTTGTTGATAAATTCTATTATCGTGATGATGATTTCTCTCTGAATACCTATTCATTCACAGCCGGTTACTATTTTTCGTTTTATAAGCCCAAAAAACAGCGTTAATCATGAAAGGGAAATTTTTTATACCCGCATTACTGATCCTGTTTGTTTTTGCCTGTGATGAGAAGGAAATATCCGACATTCAGGCTGAACAATTTGTCAAATTCTACAAGAATTATTCGGAATTCTCAGCTGCCGACGTTACCGAAACGTCAAGCGGATATGCTTTTATTGGCACCTCAAAGCTGGATGACGAAACAACGAGAATTTGCCTGATCCGGACTGATGAATTTGGAAATTCCATCGATTCTGTAAAATACTTCTATAGGGTAGTCGGTGATCAGACATACAACGACCGGGCTTTTTGCCTGAGAAATACATCTGACGGTGGTTTTGCTATTCTGGGATCATCCCGAAACCCCGTTAACAACAAACAGGATGTACACTTCATACGCACGGATCATAAAGGCAACAGACTTTGGTCACATGTTTTCTCAACAACCGCTAACCTGGAAGCCCGCCATTTTGAAATCAATGATGGGGGTTCATTCATCATCACCGGCTATTCCCAGGAATCTGACAACATCAAGCGAATCTGGCTGGCAGCCCTGGATAACAACGGCAATTTGCTCTGGACACCAAAAGTTCTCTCCCAATATGCACTCCGGGATGCCATAGGCCAGTACATTCAGGTTTTATCCGATGGTGGTTATGTCATAACCGGCACCTCAAAGAACAATCCGTCTCATCCGGGTATTTCCAATGTATTTATTATGAAAACCACCAATCAGGGTGTTGTGAATGATCAATATTACCTGTCGTCAAATACAGATGAAGAAGGCAATTGCATACAGATACTGGACGACGATCATTTCCTGGTTCTCTCCACTGTAATAAAAACTCCCGCAGAAACTGACATTGCTCTTAATTCAGTATCTTTTGCTTCATTTCCCCACAGCATAGAATGGAGAAGAACTTACGGTAACAATGGAAAAAATACAGGTTGTAGCGTTCATAAGGCAGGTAATGCAATTTATATTTTAGGTACGGCCGGCACTACAGCTTCAAATTCTGCGATTTGTCTTATTGCTGCCGACGCCTCAGGCAATCAGAAATCGCGGTCGGACTTCGGCATTGCCAGTGAACTTACCGCCATGTCATTCAGTCCGGTTTCAAACGGTGGATTTATTGTTCTCGGAACCGCCCACCATTCAGATCGTAATACTGCTGTAGCCTTAATCAAAGTAGGCCCGGAAGCTTCTTTCTGATTTGCTGCATTTTTACTCCGCTGCGATTGCCCCATTCATTTGAGGCATTAAAATCCTTTTTTGCTCACTTCATCAAATAGTTGCTTCGATTTACCTTGTATTTTTGTATTTTTGTGCTTATGATGGAAAACGATTGGACATTGTAACAATTGCTCTTTCTGTCAGGATTTTGTTTTGCAAACCAAACCTGTTGCAACATGTTGCCGTCTTGCCTTAAACTACTTACTATGAATGGTTTCCACAATTCCATTACCCGGGCTTTTTTATTCACCTCTTTGTTTGTAGCTGCTTTTACTTTATCTGTACAAGGTCAAATTGCTCCCGTGATCGACAATATTCCTGGCCAGACTGTTGCAGAAGGTACCGCATTTGCAGAAATCACGCTGAATGATTGTGTATATGACGAAGATACCCCCGATGAAGAGCTGCACTGGCAGGCTGAAAGTACCACCAACCTTGATGTTCAAATAAACGACAACACTGCACTGGTTACTGTGTATGATGAAAACTGGAATGGATCTGACATCATCACCTTCATTGTTGACGACGGCATTTCTTCTGATACCGATGATGCCACTTTCACGGTTACCCCCGTCAACGATGCACCGGTAATTGGCGATATTCCCGATTTCACCATTTATAAGGGCGAAACATTTAATCCGGTATGGCTCGATGATTATGTGACTGACGTTGACAACGACAAAAGCGAACTTGCATGGAGCTTCGATGGTGATGAAGAACTTTCAGTTGATATAGACGATCTGCACTATGCATACGTGGTAGTGCCGGAAGACTTTACAGGTAGTGAAACCATTTCCTTTATAGTATCGGACGGACGGGCAGAAGATGATGACCTCGCGGTCTTTACCGTCAACAGGCTCATCCCCGTAGCAACAGACGACCATTATGTGGTGGACGAGGGCGCTACGCTCAGCACTCCCGCGTCAGGAGTGCTTTCAAACGATCTCAATGCAGATGACGAATCTACGACTGCCATAGCTGTCACAGGCCCGGTTAACGGCTCAACCTTCAACCTGAACGGAGATGGATCGTTTGTTTATACGCACAATGGTTCAGAAACCACTTCAGACGCCTTTACTTATCTTATCGACAACGGGGTTGCAGAAAGCAATGTAGCCAGCGTAACCATTGAGATAAATCCGGTTAATGATGCCCCGGTAATTACAGGATTAACCGGACAGACTGTTCCGGAAGGAGATGACTTCGCAGATATTGACCTGAACACACTGGTTGATGATGCTGAAGATGCCGATAACCTGCTTGCATGGGAGGCAACAGGACAGAACAGGCTGGATGTTGAAATCAACACAGAAACAAATATTGCCACGATCACAGCACCAAACAGGCACTGGAACGGATCGGAAACCATTACCTTTACAGTTACCGACACGGAGGATCTTTCCGATTCTGAAAGCGCTACTTTCGGAGTCACTGCACTAGCCGAAGCACCTGTAGCAGCCAATGAAAGTTATCCGGTTGCCGAAGGAGGCACACTTACCATAACTGCCCCGGGTGTACTTGCCAATGATACCGACGGAGACGGCGACCCGCTTTGGGCTGTTATAGAAAACGGACCCTCTCACAGTACTTCATTCACGCTAAATGCAAACGGCTCGTTTACCTATGTGCATAACGGCTCGGAAACCACCACCGATGTCTTTACATACAGAGCGTCTGACGGTATCGATCAAAGCAATGTGGCTACAGTAACCATTAACATTACTACTGTTAACGATGCTCCTGTTGTTGATGACATTACAAATCAGACCATAAATGAAGGAGCAACTTTTGCCACCATTAACCTCGACAATTATGTGAATGATCCTGACCATTCCGATAACCAGATTACCTGGTCGTATAGCGGCAACTCAGAACTTTCAGTCGCCATTAACAGCAGTCGTGTAGCCACAATCGGTATTCCTTCAATTTATTGGAATGGTGCGGAAACCATTACTTTTACCGCCACCGATCCTTCTGGCGGAACCGACAGTGACCAGGCCACATTTACCGTCACTTCTCAAAATGACCCTCCTGTTGTCAGCGATATTCCCAATCAGACGATTTTAGAAGGGGCTTCTTTCACTTCCATTAACCTCGACAATTTTGTAGCTGATCCTGACCATGCCGATAACCAGATTTCCTGGTCGTATAACGGAAATTCACAACTTTCCGTTTCCATTACCAACCGGGTAGCCACTATTATCATACCCTCACCCGACTGGTTTGGCGCGGAAACCATTACCTTTGCCGCCACCGATCCAATGGACGGATATGCCAGCGACCCGGCAGTTTTTACCGTAACAGCGGTGAATGATGCCCCCGCGCTCAGCAATATAGAACCAGCAAATCTTGAATATGCCGAGGGAAGCGGTGCAGTTCAGATTACCAATACCATTACAACCGCCGATATTGACAATCCCAATCTGACCTCGGCCCGCGTGTGGTTTTCAGCAGGCTACATAAATGGACAGGATGTTTTGTCGTGTTCAAACACCAATGGATTATCATTTAACTGGAATTCCGGATCGGGAGAATGTACGCTGACCGGCATTTCTGCGCTTGCCAACTACCAGAATGCACTCCGCGCCATCAGGTATAACAACACCAGCACCA
>CAYTNC010000242.1:0-4112 GCA_964438935.1 uncultured Bacteroidales bacterium | reverse complement strand
AAACGGCCTTCTTTCTGTACGGCAACTTTTAATTTTTCCATGTGTTTTGGTAACAAACTAGTGACTAAAGTTCAAAAAAAAAGGTTTGCAGTATTGCAAACCCTGAAAATATCTTCATGTATGACACATACTGTTCGTTCCGCTGTTACGGTTGATGATGGTGATGGTGATGTGTCCCGTTGAAATTCATATTTATGATTTTATGCTGCAATATTACAACATATTTTTTTTAAATGCAAATGGGTATGATGTAAGTTTTGTTTGCTTTGCTTTCCATTCAGCAGATCAAAAAATCAATAGATCAACAGATCAACAGATCAACAAATCAACAAATATCAAGCATCACCAGCGTTTCCAAATGCTGTGTGTGTGGCAGCATGTCGAAGGGCTGAATACGGGTTACCCGGTATACCTCGGTCAGTTGTTTCAGGTCGAATGCCAGCGATACCGGGTTACAGCTCAGGTAAATCACTTTTTTGGCGCCCGACTGGTTAATCGTTTTTTTAATTTCAATAAGGGTTCCCGAGCGGGGTGGGTCCAGCACAATCAAATCAGGTTGACCATGTTGGTCCAGAAATTCCGGTTTGAATGTTTCAAGGATGTCGCCCACCATAAATTCAGCGTTTTCAATGCCGTTCATTCGGGCATTAGCCCTGGCATCGGCAATGGCTCCCGATGATCCTTCAATTCCTGTAACCTGTTTGGCGCCGGGTGCCAGAAAAAGGGCAATAGTGCCCACACCGGTATATAAATCATACACCTTTTCAGTGCCTGTAAGTCCGGCCCATTGGTGAATGGTGTGAAATATTTTTTCGGCTTGTTTGGCATTGGGTTGAAAAAAAGAGGAAGCATGAACCCTGAAACGGTTTCCACCCATTACCTTATAAAGATAGGGTTCAGACTCCGCGAATGGAAGTATCTCACCCTGCAATTGGCTGTGCGTGTGGGAGAGGTGGACAGTCCAGCAAACCGACACGATTGACGGAAACTCATGCATGAGTGTTCTCAGGAGTTTCTCCCGTTCCACCTGCCGGTCTTCATGAAAACCAACGACCACCATGGTATCACCCGAACGGTTCACCCTGATGGAGAGACTTCTTAGAAAACCCGTCTTATGTTGCGGATCATAAAAATCAAGGTGGTGTTCCCGTGCATATGCTTTGATGAATTCACAAATGGAACGTGAGGGCTGCTGCTGCAGATAGCACTCCCTGATATCGATTACCTTGCCGGGTTCGTCAAAACAATGAAATCCCAATGCAGGGGAAGTATTGCGCCTGCCTTCGGGTGAGTTTTCACCGCAAGATCTGGCAGAAAAAGTATATTCAAGCCGGTGCCTGAAATAATGGGTTTCGGGCGAGGGTATTACTGCGGGTATTTCAGGGGCTTCTATTTCATATTTTTCAAGGGCATTGCAAAGTATGGTGCGCTTGAGGGTAAGCTGGTACTGATAGTCGATATGCTGCCAGGTGCATCCTCCGCACTCGCCAAAATGCGTGCAAAAAGGTTCAATACGATTGGGAGAAGGTACAATCACTTCAACTACCTTGCCCGACCTGAAACCCTCTTTTCTTCTTTCCAGGGCATAAGTAACCTCTTCTCCCGGTATACCAAAATCAATGTAGCTTTTTTTCCCTTCCGAAACTGCCACACTGCGTCCGGAAGAGTGAATCAGCTCAAGTTTTACGGGGCCACGTATGGTTTTTTGCTGCATAACTGTATGTATACATAGGTAATATTTCTGTTTTGAAACCTCAGTGGATGCAAAGATAATGCCTTTGATAACTGATCGGTTCATAGCCCGTGAATATCTTGATCCGGGTTTAAGTAAAATACACCCCGACGGGGTGGGGGTACCCCGACGGGGTGTATTTCATAAATTATTTTTACATTTATGACCTGTAAAATATTGACAATGGTTAAAAAGGTACTTGTTGTTTATTATTCGCAAACAGGTCAGTTGGGGGAGATCGTGCATTCGATTTGCTCCTCGTTGAAAGCTGATGGGGATGTGGAAGTTGTTTATGAGGTCATCAATCCAAAAACACCGTTCCCCTTTCCATGGACATCGGATCAGTTTTTTCAGGCCATGCCCGAGTCAGTAAAAGGTATTCCCTGCGAGCTGGAACCTTTAACACTGAAGGGCGATGAGCATTTTGACCTGATTATTGCCGCATGGCAACCCTGGTACTTGTCTCCTTCAATTCCCACACATGCACTATTTCAGCATGAAATAATCAGAAAGCTGATGAACGGCAAACCGGTGATCACTGTTATCGGAAGCCGTAACATGTGGGTTATGGCTCAGAACGTCGTCAAGGGCTACATCAAATCCGCCAATGCGAAGCTTGTAGGTAACATCATACTGCGCGACAAGGCCCCAAACCTGCTGGGCGTAATTTCGGTTATCCGATGGATGTTCAAAAACAAGAAAGAAAGGTATATGAAAATCATCCCGCCGGCCGGTATTTCGGATGAAGATATTCAGGCTTCCTCCGCCTATGGGCCACTTATTCTCAAAGCATTGAAACAAGGGAATTTTGACCGGTTGCAGGAAGAACTGGTTGCTCAGGGAGCTGTTGATACCCTGCCTGAAGTGGTTATGATTGAAAAAAGGGGCATTGTGTTTTTCAGACTTTGGGCCGCATTCATTTTAAAAAAAGGGTCCTATGGTTCCGAGTCAAGAGTTGTGCGTGTACGTATGTTTAAATACTATCTGCTGTTCGTTCTTTACCTGGTTTCTCCGTTTGCATCCCTGCTTTACGAGATAATCAGGCCTTTCAGACGCAAAACAATTAAAAAACAAATATCTTTATATCAGTCGGTCTGATTTGAATGAATTGTTTTTTTTAGTTTTGCAGTTCTGAATCAAAACATATAATTCAAGTCTTTTTTGATCTTTAATTTGTTTTCTATGTCAAACGAAGTCTACATCAATAAAATTACCAAGTTTCTACCCAACAAACCTGTTGGTAATGATGAAATGGAAGATTATCTGGGAATGATTGACAACCGTCCTTCCCGGGCGCGAAGGATTGTTCTCAGGAATAACGGCATAGTCAACAGATATTATGCACTCGAAAAAGGCGGAAAGCCTACTCATAATTGTGCCGAATTGGCTGTGGTTGCCATTAATCAGTTGTTCAACAATGATTTCAAACCGGAAGACATGCAGCTGCTGGCATGCAGCACTGCCACGCCGGATCAGGTGATGCCTTCACATGCCTCGATGGTTCACGGACTGCTGAACATTCCTTCCATTGAAATAGCATCATTCGCAGGATCCTGCTGTGCCAGTATGCAGGCGCTCAAGTTTTGCTATCTTTCGGTACTTTCAGGTAATACATCAAATGCCGTTTGTTCGGCATCGGAAATGTTTTCGCACTGGATGCTTGCCAAATATTTTGAAAAAGAGAACGAAGTGGAAAGGCGCCTGAAGGAGAATCCGCTGCTGGCATTTGAAAAAGAATTTCTGCGCTGGATGCTTTCAGACGGTGCCGGAGCTATTTTGCTTGGGAACAAACCGGCCGGGGATCTTTCGTTGCGTATCGAATGGATTGATATCCGTTCCTATGCCAATGAACTGGAAACTTGTATGTGTGCTGGGGCTGAAAAAGGTGCTGACGGCAAATTGCAGGGTTATTGCAGGTTTGAACCGGAAGAGTGGCTGAATAAATCCATATTTTCGCTGAAACAGGACACCCGGATGCTTGGTGAACAGATTGTTAAACTGGGCGGACGCTTTCTGAAAGAAATTATTGAAGCCCGCAATTTCGATGTCGGGTCCATCGATTATTTTCTCCCGCACATATCTTCTGAATTTTTCAGGGAACCATCTTTTCAGGAACTTGACAAAATGGGACTGGATATACCCAGGGAAAAATGGTTCACCAACCTCTCCACAGTAGGCAATGTAGCCACCGTGTCATTTATCCTGATGCTGGAAGAGCTGATGCGTACCCGAAACCTTAAAAAAGGACAAAAAATCCTGATACAGGTTCCTGAAAGTGCCCGGTTCACGTATGCTTACGCATTGCTTACGGTAAGCTGAGAATAGAGACAAGTGACAAGAGACAAGAGACAAGAGACAAGGGACTAGAGCCAATAGCCAA
>CAYTNC010000241.1:0-4128 GCA_964438935.1 uncultured Bacteroidales bacterium | reverse complement strand
AGGAAAAGGTATCAGTTCACCTATTAATCCGTATCAGTTTTCTCTGCATAAACAAAAAACCACCTGGCATCGGGTGGTTTTTTGTTTTGTTCCGGTCAGCATCAGTCGTATTTTCTTTTGATAAACCACCAGTCGTGTAGGGCCACACTCAACAGAAATGAGTGGTAAGTTTCTTTGATCATGCTGTTATTCATGGTTCCGTTTACTCCGAAGTTATACGAAATGTTTACTGTAGTTCTGTTTTGCAGGAAAGGCAAGCCTACACCAAGTGATATTCCGTTGTCCGCAGCCGAAACGCCGTTTACCTGAAGGTAAGATTGCTCATGGTAAAAACCAGCACGGTAAGCGATACTGCCAAAATAACCCAGCCTGTTAACTCTTCCGGGTATGTATTCTGCACCTGCCCTGAATGAGCTGTTGCTCATGTAGTTGAAGTCGGGATTGTCTGATTTGGTGGCTGACCAGTCGTGGTACACATAATCTGCGCTTAATGTCAGCTGGTTTTTATAGCTAATTGAAAAACCACCTCCGTAATATATGGGTAATTTAAAGGTACCAGTTCGGGTAATCTCTTCCTGTTCTATAGTTCCGTTTGACTCAGCAGTCTGAATACCCTGTTTGAAGTTTAATTTGTGGCTGTTTCCAAATATACCTCCCAGAGTAACCTCAAAATCTTTAATAACAGGTAAGTAATACTGAATACCAAAGTCAGCATAAACTTTGTTCAGATATGAAGTTTGCTTTGAAATAATAGGGTTTCTGAAATTGTTTAATATCGCAGTTTCTGTTGCTTCAATGTTTCCGAAAAGGTATGTAAAGCTCACTCCGAGGCTCAGCCTTTTAAAAAGCAGGTATGAATTGTCCCAGTATAACCGGTTAAGTCCGCCTGAACCGGTCATTTCCAGTTTAAATTTTTCATCAACCGCTCCATCAATGAATTTATCTGTGACTATTTTGTAGCCAACCACACTGTAGGGCGCAATTCCAACACTGGCCGACCAGTTGGGCATGATTCGGAAACCCATTGCAATATTCCGGATGTTTATATCATTACCATGTTGTGTATGTCCCGATGCCTCATATTTTACCATATCACCTGATAAGCCGACATCAAAGAGGAAAGAAATACTGTCAATATGAGCATAGGAAGCCGGGTTGATGTTGTTCAGATACCTGTTGGATGACAGCGCGATTCCTGTTCGGCCCAGGGCCATGCTCCGGTTAAGACCATCGGTGGTTAATTCCCCGATTCCGAAAACCGAGTAGGGCAGGTGTGTTCTTTGTTGTGCAGAAAGGGCGATCGGTATGATGAACAAGGCTGATATCAGCAGGAATTTTTTCATAGCGGAAATTTTACTCATAGAACATGTAATAAATCTTTAATGTTACCTTGTTTGTGCTGTTTACCTGGCTTCCCAATACAAGCCTGTCAACCGTTTTATATAATTTATCTGGTGGTATGGTAAGCAGTAAAGAGGGCGTTTCGTCTGAATTGTCGTTCAATTTCGCTTGCAGGAAGCTGGTAACATCAAAGGTATACCGGGTTTCAATCTGATCCATATAATCAATCCTCAGATTGGCATATTGCACAGTATTCCTTTCACTAACTTCAGTACTCCTGTCATTAAGTATGGGCGTTAAAATGCGGTTCCTGTCGTCGGAGGTATACAGGCACATTTCTTTAGGAAGTCTGAATTTTTTATAGGTATTTCGTACGGGTTCAATCTGGAGAAACGCATCAACAATTTGAATATTTTCATGTACGCTCTTCAGATTCTTCAGATACGGAATCTCAAAGCGGGTTATCACACCCAGTCCGGCCATCACAAATGATTTACCTTCGTATTGGCTGGCTGGAACTTTTTCAGCTTGCCGTTCGGGGAAGCTGACAACCTCATCATCAATCAGGAACTGGTTGAACTGGCTATAATCAAGAGTCGAAGCCGGAAAATCAATATGTGCATTTTTGTATTCATACTGTGTATAATGATAGTATAGTCTGAGGGTAGGGTCATTGGTTTCAACAGAATTGCTATTTGCGGGATATTTATACCCGATAATGGCCCCATCCGTGTTGTTGCCGGAAAGTCTGAATCCTTTCAGGTAGTTCTGGAAATTGGTATTGTCTTCAACCTGAGATTCTTTGTTTTTCAATAGATTGAAGAGTTCCATGCCAAAATCGCTATCCATACTGATCCATACTGTATCATTGCTGTGTGGTCTTGGTTTGAACATATGAGTACCCAGCATATCAGGGTAAGTGCTGAAGGTTGATGTATTATAAAGGTATTTGGATTCACCGGCTCTAATTCTGTCATTCAACCGGTGAACTTTGATGGTCATGTTTTGCAGTGTATCACCTGTATAATAGCCATTATAAACCAAAAAAAACTTTACGGAATCAAACACGACTCCATTTGGCAAATTTTTAAAGGAGGGCAATGAAACCTTGAAATAGCCGTTGGCGGAAATGCGTCCGAATTCGGGATCATTGTAGCTTCCTACAACAATAGCCGGTGCAGTAAGGCCGGAAGTCGGTATGGAATCCCTCATTACCGTAGAGCTGTGAATGGTGAGGGTATCAAAAAACCTGATGTTGGTTTTTGCATCCAGGTACCTGCTACCTATATCAAAGCTCATTTCCTCTTTGCTGCATGAAATTAAAAGCAGCACAAACACTGAAAATAAAAAATACCTAATCATGAAATCTTTATGTTAATATCAAAACTGGCAACATTTAGAAACAACCATTATTCATTTTTAAGCCTTGTTATGAAAAACTGAAATGTCTTTGTTTAAATACAATCAGTAAGTTACAAAGCAGCCCATATTAAAAAGCTCACAAAAATAAGAGAAACAAATGTAATTTTTATTGGTAGATAAAAAAGATTATTTCATCTTTGTCATCCAAATAAACGGAGAATTAAGATTATTTAACCTTTTGCACCTCATTATTTTTGGTGCATTGGTTTAAAAGTTAAAAATTATTAATTCTAAAATGCAAAAGCATCTTTTGTAAAAAAAAGCGTTTATATTCATCGCGGATTTAAAGTATACAAGCAAAAATTATTAAGATGAAAATATCAAAAAATTACTTACTTCTTGGAATGTTTACACTGGCGTTGGTTTCAGTAGTGATCTCATGCAAGAATAATGATGATGATGAGAAAATCCTGATTGGAAACTGGATGGTTAAAAAAGATTTCAAAGGAATTGCCAGATCACAGGCAGTTGCCTTTTCAATCGGGAATCTCGGCTATGTTGGAACAGGTTATAATTATAATAGGGACGAGCGTTTAAAGGATTTTTGGGCCTATAACCCTGATGAGGATAACTGGCAACAGATTGCTTCACTGGATGCAGGTGGACGTGCCAAAGCAAGATCAGGAGCCGTTGCTTTTTCCGTTAATGAAAAAGGATATGTAGGTTTGGGCAAGAACGAAGATAGTATGCTGGGTGATTTTTGGGTTTATGATCCTGCAAATAATACCTGGGATACTCTTAATGCCGTGAATCAGGGTCCCAGTGCAAGATATGGAGCTGTTGCATTTGCTATTAACAACATTGGTTATGTTGGAACAGGAAATGATGGCAGCAATCAGATGGATTTATGGGCTTATGATCCTGCAAGCAACTCATGGACTGAAAAAAACAGCTACCAGTCGAAGGTTTCCGAAGCAGTTGCATTTGTGCTGAACGGCAGGGGATATATCTGCACAGGCTATCACAATGACTACAACAAAGATTTATATGCTTACAATCCCGATAACAACACATGGGAAGCTAAAAGACCCACCGGGAATGTTTCCGCTGAATCCTATGATAACAAATACACAAGCATGCAACGCAGAAAGGCAGTTGCTTTCGCCATTGGATCCAAAGCTTATATTACGACCGGTGATGGTCCGAATTCGCTGAAATCGGAGGTATGGGAATATGATCCGGCCACCGATTTGTGGATTGAGAAATCGAATTTTGAAGGTCAGGGCCGCAATGAGGCTGTTTCATTCACCATTGGCGACAGGGCATTTGTAACCACGGGTTTCAGTACCTCTGATTTCGATGACACATACGAATTCAAGCCGAATGACGTAGCAAATGAAAATGACTGATAAATTGAAAAAGCGG
>CAYTNC010000240.1:0-4157 GCA_964438935.1 uncultured Bacteroidales bacterium | reverse complement strand
CGGCTGCTCGTCTCCGGCGTTTGGATGAAGCCAGTGAGATTGTCATTTTTGAGCGCGGAGAGTACATCTCATACGCCAATTGCGGATTGCCTTATTACATTGGCGGAACCATCAGTGACCGTGATAAGCTTTTTGTGCAAACACCAGAATCGTTTAGTAAAAGGTTCAATCTGGAGGTAAGAATTCTTTCAGAGGTAGTTGCTATCAACCGCGATGCAAAGGAAGTAACGGTAAAGGACCTGAAAACAGGCAGCACTTATACCGAGCACTTCGATAAGCTGGTTCTTTCGCCTGGTGCTGAGCCGGTAAAGCCGCCGCTTCCCGGAATTAACATGGAAGGTATCTTCACATTGCGCAATGTGCCCGATACCGATAAGATCAAAAGGTACATTACCGAAAAGAATCCCCGGCATGCTGTAGTGGTAGGGGCTGGCTTTATTGGACTGGAGATGGCTGAGAATCTCCATCAGTATGGAGTGCGGGTGACCATTGTAGAAATGGCCGAACAGGTGATGATGCCACTCGATTATTCCATGGCGGCGCTGGTGCATCAGCATCTGAAAACTAAAAATGTGGAGTTTTACCTGAACACCGCCGTAGCTTCTTTTGCGAAAGAAAGCGACCGGTTGCAGGTCAGGTTGAACTCATCGCGGTCCATCACCACGGACATGGTCATCCTGTCCATTGGTGTGAAACCCGACAGCAAGCTGGCCAAAGAGGCGGGTTTGCAGATTGGACAAACAGGGGGTATTGTGGTTAACGAATTCCTGCAAACTTCCGACGCGGATATTTACGCGCTGGGAGATGCCATTGAATATAAAAACCCGGTTACCGGCACCAACATGATTACCTACCTGGCAGGACCGGCCAACAAGCAGGGCCGAATTGTTGCCGACAACATTTACAAAGGTAATTTCAGAACCTACACCGGTTCAATCAATACAGCCATTGCCAAGGTATTTGATGTTACGGTTGCTTCAACAGGGGTGTCCGGTAAACTATTGGGAAAATTGAATATTCCGCATATCGATTCAATCACCCATTCGTCATCACATGCAGGATATTACCCTGGCGCGGTGCCCATGTCCATTAAAATTTCATTTGCACCCGATACGGGTCGGTTGCAGGGAGCGCAGATTGTAGGTTTCGACGGTGTGGACAAACGTATTGATCTTTTCTCAACTGCCATACAAAACGGGGCAACGGTATACGACCTGGCCGAAATAGAACATGCTTATGCCCCCCCGTATTCTTCGGCTAAGGATCCGGTAAATATTGCCGGCATGGTGGCTCAGAACATTCTCGAAGGTATTACCCGGGTGGTTTCGTGGCGCGAAGTGGCAGCCTGTCCTTCAGAGGATTCCTTTTTGATTGATGTGCGTACCCGCGATGAATTTCAGCTGGGAACTATTGAAGGCGCATTAAACATACCTTTGGATGAAATCAGGCAGCATATAGGAGAAATACCACGTGACAAAAGGCTGATTGTATTCTGTGGTGTTGGTCTGAGGGCTCATGTAGCCTGCAGAATATTGATGCAGAGTGGTTTTACCGAAGTTTATAACTTGTCAGGTGGTTTGAAAACCTTTGAAACGGCCAGCCAGAAGCAAAGTAACGAAGATATTTTTGCCAATGATTATATCGGGCATGATGATCAGATTTACCAGGGGGCCAAAGAAAAAGCTGCTTTTAAGCCAGTTGATGTAAAAAAGCTGCAGGAACTGGATGCCTGTGGGTTGCAATGCCCCGGTCCGATTTTAAAACTCAAGCAAACCATGGACAAGCTTGATGTTGGTGAGGCCGTAAAGGTAAAGGCCACCGATGCCGGCTTTTACAAAGATGTGAGGGCCTGGGCCAATGTTACGGGTAATGAACTTTTGGAGCTTACCCAGGATGGCGCTCAAATCACAGCCATCGTGCGCAAGGGAGAACCTGTGACCAAATCAGGATCACGGCATGGCGGTAATGCAGCCACGTTGATCTGTTTCAGTGATGACCTGGATAAGGCACTGGCTACCTTTGTTATTGCCAACGGTGCGGTTGCTTTGGGCAAAAAGGTAACCATATTCTTTACCTTCTGGGGACTGAATGTAATCAAACGGCAGCAGAAACCGGCAGTTCAAAAAGACCTTTTTGGAAAAATGTTCGGCATGATGATGCCGCAGTCGAGCCGGAAACTGGGCCTGTCGAAAATGAACATGGCCGGCATGGGCAGCAAAATGATGCGCATGGTGATGAAGGACAAAAATGTTGACACGCTGGAGAATATGATCCAGGATGCGCTGCAAAACGGGGTTGAGATGGTTGCCTGCCAGATGTCAATGGACGTGATGGGGGTTAAAGCCGAAGAGCTGATCGACGGCGTTCAGATAGGCGGTGTGGCCACTTACCTTGAGCGTACAGAGGGTGCCGGACTGAACCTGTTTGTTTAATCGTTATTGTTTTTCAACCTTTCTCCTCTTCCTTTGTGTCAGTCTGGTTTGAATCATTTGTCTGGTTATTTTGCAACCACCCGAAGGCAGAAAACTTGAAACGATGCTATCGGGCTTGGTCTGAAGGCTCATGTTGGGCAGGAAATTCCCGTTGTTGGAAAAAAACCGAATGAAAAAATCCCGAAAAATTTTAAAATGAACATAAGTTCACTTAAGTTTGTTCCAGTTTTGCATTTTATCTTTCTGATTTTGTAAATAGGGTGTTTAAACAACTTGAAAAGGATACACCAACTATAAAAGAAATTAAGAATAGGAGGGTTTTATGTCTGAAGGCGCTGATAATTACATTTACATTGTGGTGTTTGCCATTCTGGCAGCAGTTATTAACGGAACGGGCATTTTGGTTTTATACTGGAACAGCGAATGGGCTGAAAAGGCCAAAGTCTATTTCATGTGTTTTGCTGCCGGCGTGCTGATATCAACCCCGCTTATGCTGGCATTGCCCCAGGCAATTCAAAAGAACTTTTATGCCGGGTTCATGGCTTTGCTGGGGTTTTTATTTATGTTTTTTTCAAACGAATTAATCAAAAAGTATACAAAAAAAGATGTACTTGCCTTTGGCATTGTTGCAGTTGAAGGAATAGGTATTCATTCATTCATTGACGGTATTATTTATACAGTTACTTTCAGCGTTAGTTTGCTTACAGGGTTATTGGCAGCTACCGGACTGGTGATTCACGAGTTTGCCGAGGGGATTATTACCTATTCGCTGTTTTTAAAGGGGGGCGTGAAGAAAAAAACGGCCCTGTTTTATGCTTTTCTGGTAGCCGGTTTAACTACTCCTTTGGGAGCTTTGGTAGCCTATCCCCTGGTTAACAAGCTTAGCCAGGAGAACCTGGGCTTATTGCTTGGCTTTGTTGCTGGTGTATTGATTTATGTTTCGGCTTCCCATCTTTTGCCTGAGGCCAGGGGTGAGGAAAAGAAACATTCGGGTATTGCATTTCTGGCCGGAGTGGCTTTGGCCTTGTTTATTGTATTCTCTAAATTGATTAAATGATGGAAAAATGGAAATTTCAGTGCCTGAAAAGCACCTTAAGGATCTAAAAAGCTGGTTCACTTTATATGTTCAGTCTTTTCAACACACCGATCAGGAGATTCAACAAAACATTGTGCTGAAAGAAGATCATACCCGCCGGGTTTGCGAAGCTATTGTTGCCATTGGCGCCAGGCTGGGTTTAAAGGATGATGCGCTGAGGCTGGCAGAAACCATTGCATTGTTACATGATATAGGGCGCTTTGAGCAGTTCACGCGTTACCGCACATTTATGGACGGAAAATCTGAAAATCATGCTGAGCTTGGTATAAAAATAATCGAAAGAGAAGGGGTTCTTGCTGCTTTTGTCCCTGCCGTGCAACATATAGTCAGGCAATCGGTAAAGTACCACAACCGGCCTTCAATTCCGCTGCATGAAAGCCAATCCTGTTTGTTTTATGCAAGGTTAATACGTGATGCCGATAAACTCGATCTTTGGAAAGTAGTGACCGATTATTATCACCGGAAGGATAAAACAAAAAACGGTGCCATTGAACTTGAATTACCCGATTCTCCCGGTTTTTCCGATGAGGTGATACGCAGTTTAACAAATATGCGTGCGGTTAATATCAACGATGTTAAAAACGTGAACGATTTCAAGCTGCTTCAGGTAAGCTGGGTATTTGACCTGA
>CAYTNC010000239.1:0-4158 GCA_964438935.1 uncultured Bacteroidales bacterium | reverse complement strand
GCTGCTGGAACATCACACCCATCATGCCCGAAACCATGGTCATGGGGAAAAATACAGCGATGATGGTGAGTGTGGCTGCAATTACGGCAAGCCATACTTCATTGGTGGCATAAATGGCAGCCTCCCGCGGTGTACTACCCCGTTCGATATGCTTACTGATGTTTTCGAGTACCACAATGGCGTCGTCAACCACCATGCCAATGGCAATGGATAATGCTGAAAGTGAAATGATGTTGATGGTGTTGCCTGAAACCATCAGGTAAATGAATGCAGCTATAAGTGAAATGGGTATGGTAAGTACAATAATAAAGGTAGCCCGCCATTTGCCCAGGAAGAACAATACCACTAGCACTACGAAAATAAAGGCAAACAGGAGCGTTTCCGTGAGGTTGTTGATGGAGTCGGTTATGAAATCACTGGTATCCCAGATTACGCTTATCTTTACATCCGCAGGCAACTGTTTCTCAAGTTCAGCAAGTTCCTGGTTGATCTCACGTGCGATTTTAACCGTGTTGGCCCCCGATTGCTTCTGGACCATCATACTGATACCGGTTTTCCCGTTGATCTTTTCCTCATACTTCATGTCTACGATGGAATCGCGCACCGTGGCAACATCTTTCACCCGGATGATTTTTCCCTGGTAGTTGCCCAATACCACATTCTTGATCTGGTCGCTTTCGGCAAACTCACCCTGTACGCGGAGGGGATAACTCATTTCTCCCATTTCCACGGTACCCGAAGGCATGTTCATATTTTCAGCGGCAAGCACCGAGCCGATTTGTTCAATGGTCAGATTATAGGCTTCCATCCTGCGCGGGTCAATGTTGATGGCCACTTCGCGGGTAGGTACACCCAAAAGACTTATTGCCCCAACTCCTTCAATACGATTCAGCGGGTTCACAATTTTCTCATCCAGCATATCCTCAATGCCGGCATAACTATCATCGGCGGTAACCGCGTAAAACAGGATGGGCATCATGTTCGTATTGAACTTGAAAATAACAGGATCCTCTGCCCCCTCGGGAAGGAAAGAGCTCACCAGCGATAAGGCATCACGCACGTCATTGGCAGCCGCATCGAGGTTGGTACCGTATTCGAATTCAAGAGTAACTACTGATACATTATCACGCGATGTGGAGGTGATCTGCTTCACATCGCTCACGGTATTCAGACTGCTTTCCAGCGGTTCTGAAATATTCCGTTCCACATCCGAGGCATTGGCTCCCGAATAGCTGGTAAAGACCATGATTGCCGGGAATTCCATCTCGGGGTAAAAGTCAATAGGCAGCTTTATCAGGGAGTAGAGCCCGAATACAATCACCCCAAGAAACAACATGAGGGTGGTAACAGGCTTCTTTACAGCGCTTCCGTAAATACTCATTTTTTTATTCTTTAATGCTGTTAGAAATAATGTTTAAAATTAACTTGTTACTGAACGATGGCAATACGTGACTTATCCATCAACTTATCCTGTCCCGCAAAGATTACCTGGTCACCTTCTTTTAATTCTTCTGAAATAATTTCCAGTTTGTCGTCAAATCGTTGTCCAATTTCAACCTTGACTTTTTTGGCCGTATTATCACTATTGGTAAGGAAAATATAACGGTCATTGGTTCCTTCCTGTTTAACCACGGCAATGGCAGGCAGAATGAGCGCGTCAATCGCCCCCATGTTCAGCGACACGCGCGAAAACATACCGGGACGCAAAACTTCGTCGTTATTGCTGATTACAATTTCAACCTGGAATGAACGCGTATCTGCACTGATGGTTGGATAAATGCGAAATACCTCTCCTTTGAAAGTGCGGTTCGGGAAAATGTCAACCCTTATGTCGGCTTTCATACCCTTTTTGGTCATGGGGAAGTACTTTTCGGAAATATTTACCATTACCTTCAGCGGGTTGATCTGCATGAGTGTAACTATGGCCGCTTTTCCGGCAGGCGTGTTGGGAGCTCCTGAATACAGCTCGCCTCCTTCAAAGTACTTACCGGTAACAATCCCGTTGATGGGTGATACCAGAACCGTATTCTTTTTCAGGAAGTCGTAACTTGATTTGCTTACTTCGTATTGTGTCTTGGCTCCTTCATAAACCTGTTCAGAAATGCTGTTGAGCTTGTAAAGTGTATCCATGCGTTCAAAGTTCGATTTGGCGTTTTCATATTGCTCTTTGGCCTGCTGCAACTGGGTGGCTTCCATACGGGCAATTACCTGTCCTTTACTTACACGAGTGCCTATTTCAACCATAATCTCTTCAATCCTGCCCGGGGAAGCCGGGGCATAGTTGATTTCCTCGTAAGGCATTAAATTGGCATTATATTCAACAGGCCGGGCAATTTTCTGCTTCGCAAGCGCCATAATTTTTACTTCATGAACGGTTGTATCGGCAACAGCTCCTGTTGTTGCAGGATCTTCAGCGGCAGTTTTTTTTCCGCATGAAACAACAACCAAAGCAATCAGTGTTAACGCGAATAGAATTTTAATCTGTTTCATTGTATTATTTGTTTATGAATTATCTTAAATGGTATTATACAGTTTTTCAAGAGCAGTCTGAGCTTGCAACAGCGTCATCAGGGCCGACATGTAATTGCTTTCAGCTGTCAGGTAATTGGTGTTGGCCTGGGTCAGGTCGAGACTCGATACCAGTCCCTCACGATACTTATTCTGAATGTTTTTCAGCACCCTTCCGGCAACTTCCACATTTTCCTTTTGGGTATTGTAGTTTTCATGAGCACTTTCGTAATTGAACAGTAACTGGTTTTTCTGGATTTCCAGTTGTTCCTTTACCATTTCCTGGTTGCGTTGTGCGATGTCGAGACTGATTTTGGCCTGATCCAGCTGGGCTTTCCTCATGCCGCTTGAAAAGATGGGAACGGTAGCCGTAATGCCTGCCAGGTGGTTGGGAGTCATATCGAAACCCGTGGTAAGAATTTTCTTGGTATAGCTGTAAAAACCTGCAATGGTGGGTGCATATGCCCAGTTGCGCATGTCCACCTGCTTTTTGCTGATCAGCGTCTGCGATTCCATCATCTGGTAATTGATGTTGTTGGCTACATTGAATGCCGGATCCAGGGCAACCTGCGGGTTGATCCGGGTCATCAACTGATCCATATTATCGGCCAGTTTGATGCTTGCATCGGGAGCAACACCCAGTTGAAAACGCAGCATGTTGTAATTCAGCTGAACTGCCCGTTCCAGCGATTTCTGGCTGTTTTTAAGCTGGCTCACCGTTATTTTCAGCTGGTCTACATCGGTTTCTTCGGCCACACCTGCCTTGTACATATTGGTGGTGTGTTCCAGCATGGTATTCAGGTTTTCCAGGTTTTCCCCGATGATCTTCAGATTCTGCTCGGTGATCAATGTCATGATATAGGAATTGGTGATGCTTTCCTTTACATCCAACTCATTCATTACCACATTCTGGTCTGCCAGTCTGCGTGCAATCCTGGCTGTCTGTAACCCGACCCAATACTGTCCGTTAAAAATCAGCTGAGAAACCTGTCCGGCAGCACTCATCTGATTACTCATGATTATGGGCTCTGAAGAGCCGCCCATCATGGCCGCAAGATAACCTGCAAGTATCCTGTCACCTGCGTCAAATAAGGGATCATCTATTACAGGGGGTGTGCCATCACCGCCGCCAAAACTGAAATTGAGTTCATAATTAAAATAAGTCATGAAATCCACACTTCCATCCACCTGGGGCAGTCCCTGTGCCCGGGCTTCGCGAAAGGCATATTTGGAAGAGGTTACCTGGTCCCTCGCATTGAGCAGGCTTTTGTTATGCTGTAGTGCATAATCGCATGCCTGGTCGAGTGTTAACGTGTGGGCTTCCTGTTGTGCCCAGGCCATGCTGCATGAAAATGCCATGGCTGAAAAAACGAACGTTTTGATCAATTTCATCATGTTGTTGCTTATAATCGGTTGTTTGTATACTCTTTCATAAATACCATTCCGGTTTCATTTTTGAGATATGTATTCTTTTTTCAGTTCCTCGAATTTGTTCAGGAAGAAGTTCAGCATATCTATCATGTCCCTGATGAGGACGGCATTTTCCGACTGCCTATCGGCTTTTAGTTCCAGAGTGCGTTCCAGAAAGTTCAGTGCATCAGTGAGGTTAACACGGTGCTCATCGATCAGTGCAAACTTGTCGCGCTTTTT
>CAYTNC010000238.1:0-4173 GCA_964438935.1 uncultured Bacteroidales bacterium | reverse complement strand
GCAAAGCCTTTTCAGGTTTGCGGTCCCGAAGATTCAGATACCACCCCAGGCTTTTTAGGATCGGAATTTTATGGGTTTCCACAAATTCTATCAGGGTGCCGTCAGGGTCCTCAGTATAAGAGAATGAGCCTGCAGCATCTCCCATGTCAAAGCTGTGATCAACATCTACGGTAAAGGGACAACCTTTTTGCTTGCATTCTTCCCGAAGCAGGTTCATACCCCTGATGTCGAAACACAAGTGAATGAAGCCGAGATCGCCCCAGAAGCGCTCCTTGTAAATTTTTTGCGGTTCACGGTCGAGTACTTGTACCAGTTCGATTTCGCTGGTTCCGAAAAGAGGGCTGAAAGCACCCAGCCTTGGCTTGCTGTGCCTGAGCAAAACCCTTCTGAAACGGTTGTTTCCACCGGATAATCCGGAGTATTCGCCGAACACATTAGTCTCATCAAAAATTACCTGATCGTAACCCAAAATGCTGCTGTAAAATTCTTTCGATTTGTCTATATCCGACACCCCAATTACCGCGCCATAAGCAGCTCCGGTTGGTTTCTTCTCATTGCGGAACCAGGTAACACTGGTTACCAGCTGGAATATATTTCCATTGGGGTCCTTAATAAAAAAATGCTCTTTTCCACGTGGATCCCGGAGGATCCCGCTCAACATTTGTGTCCCTTTTGACTTCAGAAATTCGTATGTGGTTTTGACATTACGGCATTTGATTTTGGCAGCAAAAATGCCCAGGTCGCCCAGTTGGATTTCAAATTTGGGAGACAAAGGGGTTCTTTCAACATACTGCCAAATCTCGAATCCTCCCCCGCCCTGCAGGTTTAGTGCCAGTGCAGCATGTCTTTTCTGCGGTTTGCCGCCTGTGTATGGAAGCATATGCTCAGCTACTGCCGAGTCTTCAAACATCCTGATATCAACACCGAAACATTGCTTATACCATTTCCAGGCTTCCCGCACATCGGGAACACCTATGCCAATCTGCTGGATGCCACTGATTACTTTTTCTCTCACTGGATTACTTTTATGGATTAACAATTATTTTCTTCAATTCATTGGATCAGGTAGCACTTGCCCGATTCACAATCAGGTAATAAAGCGGAGGGCATATACGCTTAACAATGAGCAAAAAAACTTCGAGCCTTCCTATAAGCACTTCCTTCCTATTTCGCTTTACTGCCCTTACAATTGTTCTTGCGCATTGATC
Source organism: uncultured Bacteroidales bacterium (assembly GCA_964438935.1). Taxonomy (GTDB): domain Bacteria; phylum Bacteroidota; class Bacteroidia; order Bacteroidales; family UBA10428; genus UBA5072. Next base: position 2,965 of record CAYTNC010000238.1, on the reverse strand, counting down.
CACCGGTACCCCATGTTCCTGACCACTATCCATCTTCCCATGTTTATGCCCGTCACCGGTAAGTGAATTCACCGAAACATCGGTTTTCACCCGGCCGGGGCAAATCAGGGTGACCCGGACGTTTTTATCCTTTATTTCCGCACGCAGTGTCTCAAAAAAGCCTTGTAGGGCATGTTTGGCAGCTGAATAACCCGATCTCATACGAAATCCGTACTTGCCGGCCATGCTGCTGATCACCACAATGTGGCCGCCTCCGCTCTCAATCATCCAGGGAAGCACTGCTTTGGTGACTTCTACAGCGCCAAAAAAGTTTACTTCCATGAGCTCCCGGTATACCTCCATCTGAGTTTCAAGTACCGTAGAACGCTGGCTCACACCGGCATTGTTGATGAGGATATCAATCCTGCTGACCAGTGTTCTTATTTTGTCTGCGGCGCTTTGAATCTCCCGGGGTTTTGTTACATCGCAGGGTACAACAAATGACCTGCTCTGATCAGTTTGATCAAGCTTGCTTTTCAATGCTTCCAGTTTGGCACTATTTCTGGCTGACAAAATCACAGTGGCTCCCTGACTGAAAAGCTCTTCAGCCAGTGCCTGACCAATGCCAGATGAAGCACCCGTAATCCAGGTAATCTTACCTTGCAGTTTCATATGAGGATTTTTGTCGTTTGATGAGGTCATGCATACGCTCCGATATAACCTTTCTGCTGTCTCTGAGAAGCATCATTTTCGCACTATTCCTGCATAAGGTAAATCTGATCTTTGCTTCCAGCTTTTTAAGGCAGATGTAATAATGAAAAGATGCCAGTCCGGTTACAGGAAGCAAAATCACATACGATAAAACAGCCCATGCAGGAGCACCCAGAAAGGCTGCAATTGCTGCCAGAATGATGTACCACAAGGGAAAAATAAGCATTCCAATCACATATTTGAATGAGCTGTGGAACTGTGTATCCTTGAGATTTTTCACCCTTGATCCGGTAAACCAGTAAGGGAGCCAGTTATTCAGGAGGCCAACAAGAAATATGGGCAGCAATAAAAGTTTGGCTAAAACAGAAAGACCTATCCCTAATAACGAAAAAGGTTGTTTCCGAATAACCCAATCCCTTAATCCCGCCATTCGCACTGATTTCTGATAATCTGCAACCAGCACATTCAAGCTTTTCATATTATCTGGATGCTGGTCGAGTTCTTTGTTTAACAACTCAATCATAGCCTTGTCGGCTCTGAATTTCGAAGCCAGAGATGTTTCGTGGATGCCCAAGTCTTTACGCATCTCATCATTAAAAATCTCGCGCAGATGCATGTATAGATCGTAGAATTCTTCAGTCTGAATATCAATCATTTGCCGGCTCAAGGCGGTGGCAAAAGAATCCTTAAGCTGGTTGATGGCCAGTACCGGATTCTCCCTGTATGTGTCGTTAAAAGATGATACTTCAATAGGTTCACCTACATTCACAAACAAGGTTGATCGGAAATGCTGATAATGGCCGTAATCAATGCCCACCGGAATAATTTTAACAGCCGGAAGGTTGCCGAATTTTTCCTGGGCCTGAAGGCCGATCCGGAATAATCCTTTTACCAATTGCCTTAACCGGCGCTTGTCGCCATGGTTGCCCTCGGCAAAAAGACCTAGCGGGTTATTCCCATTGTGCAATACCTGAAGGATTTTTTCAAATACCACATCATTGCGTTTGACATTCTCTATACCATCACGCATCCTGTATATGGGCATGATGTTGAGGTAAGTCAGAAAGCGCGTCATCCTCTGACCTTTAAAAATATCCGCCCGGGCAGGAAATACAATCTGAAACGGTGTTTTGCATACCAACACCATGGCATCCATAAGTGCGTTCTGGTGATTGGGGGCCAGTATTACCGGATGATTCAGAGGAATACGGTGTTTATTGACCACTTCTACTTTCCGGTAAAATATCCTGAAGCACAGCTTTGCATACGATTGCAGCAGCCAGTAATTAAGTGCCCATTCATCTATTGCTTTTCTTCTGAACAAATCAGTAATACTTTAGGAAAATGCAAATTTAATATAAGAAAGGAGAAAGTGGCCAGAATTAAATGGATTCCAATTGAACCTGCTCCACCTTATTCAGATCTTTCTCGTAAAAGAAAGATCCTGAAAAGAACATGAGTGCAGCCAGCAGCAGAGCCACCGGAAGAATTGACATGGCAGTCTGAATGTTAGATGCATCCGATATGGCACCGATAACAATGGGCCCCATGGAAGCCCCCAGAAGGTTCTGAACAACCACCGCGATGGCATATGACATGGCACGCATTCCCGCATGAACCACGTCCTGAGTAACAGCAGAAGCAGCTGAAACAAAAGCAGTAATAATCATTCCCAGGGCAAGTAAGATCACATATTGCATTTTCCCGGGAAAAACAATAAAGGCAAAGAACAACAACACAGCTGAAACCAATGAAGTGATTGTAGGAAACAGCAATCGTGCATTAATTTTCTTTTTTCGCCATTTATCGGCAATATATCCTCCAAGAGGAGCCCCAATAAGGGCCAGTAACATTACAGCGCTGGATTTCAATCCGGCCTGACTCTCAGGCAAACCCTGAACACGGTGAAAGTATGTAGGCAGCCAGGTAAGCAGTGATGTGGTGGTAAAAACCACACCCGCCATTCCAAAATAGGTGAAAATCAACGAAGGTTTGTCAACGAACTCCCTGAAAATATCCTTAGCTGACATAGCAGTTTTACCGGGTTCGTTGTTTCGGTTTTTATTCTCATTTCCGGATGCAGTGTTTTTTACTAACCCAACTGTTTTGTAATCTTTAACAAAGAAGAAAAGCAGGGCAACAATCAAACCGGGTATGGCAACCAACCCAAAGGCATGACGCCAACCCCAGTTGGCCGCGATAATTCCACCCAGCGCAATGCCAATGGCACTTCCCAGCGGAATGGATGCATTCCACAGACCCATCATCCAGGAAC
>CAYTNC010000237.1:0-4175 GCA_964438935.1 uncultured Bacteroidales bacterium | reverse complement strand
AGCCCTGCTTAAAAGCGAGAAGAAATTCAGGGATATGACAGACTTGTTACCACAGGCAGTCTGTGAAATTGACCTGAATGGCAAACTGACTTATATTAACAGATCGGGATTGCAAATGTTTGGATATGCTGATGAAGATTTCATCCGGGGGATAAATGTATTCAACATTCTCACAGAAAGTGAAAAAATCAAAGAAAACATCCAGGGAGTTATACAAGGAAACCGTATGGGAAACCAGTATAATGCCCGCCGGAAAAACGGCGATATATTGCCTGTAAAGATCTATTCCAGTACAATTGTGGAAAATGACCAGGTAACAGGTTTGCGGGGAATCATCATTGATACATCCGACAGCATAAAGGCTGAACAAGCCCTGGCAAAAAGCGAAAGGAAATTCAGGGAAATGGCAGAACTGCTGCCTCAAACCCTTTATGAATCAGACTTACAGGGGAAACTCACCTATATTAACAGAGCCGGAACCGAGATGTTTGGATATTCGTCTGACGAAGTTCACATGGGCCTTAATGTTTTTACAACTATCGCTAGTGAAGACCATAAACGGCTCAAGGAAAACATCGTCTGTATCATTGAAGGATTATCAACCCATGGCAATCAATATACCGCCATGAGAAAAGACGGAACCACATTCCCCATACAGATTTACTCCAGTGTTATTAAGGAAGATGACCTTCCCGTGGGCTTCAGGGGCGTTATCTTCGATGTTTCAGATCTGATGGCAGCGTATGAGGATATACAGAGAAGGGATAAACTGTTCCGTGATTTGGTTGAATCTAGTCCGATTGCCATAACATTAACCACTATGGACAGAAAGCTGATTCTGGCAAATCACAAATTCTTCAGCGAAACAGGTCTTTCTCCTGAAAGCGCCATTGGCAAAAGCCCATGGGAGCTGGGCGTAAAAGGCAATATGGAGAAAGAAGAATTATTCCTGCAATTGATGCAGGAAAAGGGACATTTAGAAAACTTTGAAATTGAAGTATATTATGACAACGACATCATACATTACTTGTATGTATTTGCAACTCTTGTAGATGTCGAGAACCAAAAAGCCATACTTCGTTATAACATCAATATTACCGAAAAGAAAATGCTCGAAAACCAGATCAGGGACTACACCCTGAAACTTGAAGACCTGGTGAAGGAGCGAACTGCCACACTGGCATCCACCATGGAAGAACTCAAATCAACCAATGAGGAGATGCAATCTACCAATGATGAATTGTACCGGCAACGGGAACAACTCGAACTGACGTTACAACAACTCAGGGATACACAGGAACAGCTTGTACAGACAGAAAAAATGGCCTCGCTCGGTATATTGACCGCAGGAGTGGCCCATGAAATCAACAACCCCATCAATTATATATATAACGGATCAGTAGCTATTGAAAATTATATCCATGAGAACATTCCGGAACATCTTGAAAACCTGAAACCCCTGTTTGAAGCCATCAACACAGGAGTTACCCGCACTGCCAATATTGTAAAAAGCCTGAGCAGTTACAGCCGTAAGGAGAAAGTTGTTTTTCACAAATGCCAGGTTAACCAAATCCTCGAGAACTGTCTTACCATGCTGTACAATCAATTTAAGAACAGAATCGAAATCAAAAGGGAATTCTATGATCATCTGCCTGAGATAAGCGCAAACGAAAGCACACTGCATCAGGTTTTTCTGAACATACTAACCAACGCCATCCAGGCTATTGAAAACGAAGGGGTGATATCTATAAAAACCAAAGCTGATAAGGAAAGTGTTACAGTATGTATCTCAGATAACGGTAAAGGTATGAAGGAAGAAAATCTGTCACATATTTTTGATCCCTTTTTCACTACAAAAGATCCGGGAAAGGGAACCGGCCTGGGGTTGTCAATTGTGCAGCGAATCATCAAAGAGCACAATGCCAGCATCAATTGTAAATCCCGGTTGAACCACGGGACAGAATTTATTATAAATCTACCTGTCAATCAGCCATGATGAAACTACTCAATTGGTGAGAAAATGTCAATACAATAGCATCACCGAACTATCGTGATTTTTGCTGCCCGGTCAGTAGATGCAAGGGTCTTCCCGTCGGGGAAACCCGTAAGTTGCAATTTACCCTTCCTGTCTGACTTCAGCAGAACCTCATTTCCCCAATCACCCTTCACGGTATCAAACCATTTCAACACATAGGAAGTATTGGGGATATACCCGCCCAGCTCAGGCAAAACAGCCAGGTTTTCAAAATAAAGAAGAGCAAAATCCTTTTCAGGAGTCCGCATCATATAACTCCATCCATCGAGTCCCTTTTCAGGCGCTCCCGGAGCTTTGCGGGGAAACATATCCTGATGACAGGGGACCAAAGCCTGGTATCTGGCTCCTTCTGACAAAATAAACTTGCTGAGGTGCTGCATAAAATATCCCGACTGGTATTTGAGGGCATCCCAAATGTGCGGGCGCATTCCATCAGGCTCTCCGGTAGTGGTTATGTCATAGGCTGCTGTGCCGTGAACGTGACCTGACAAGCCACCCGATAGCACCGAACCATACATTTGCGCACGTGAAAAGTAATTGTCGCGTTCCGAGTCTGCAGGAGGCCGCTCACCATTGGGCATATTGATCTCATGATCCCAACCGGTATAGTAAGGTTCAAAATTGATGGCCGGGTAAGGAGGTATCAAATTAAACAAGGTGTCAAGAGCCCCTGAAACACGGTGATCACGAGGCTTGTTGCCAACACTGTGCATGGTAAGCCACGGGCATTGCTTATCGTGACCAAACTGTGTATAGGTGGAATTGTTAATCAGCGTTGTATGTGGCTGGCCAAAAGGCATCGGACCATATTTGTTCAGGTGATAGGTCAGCGCTTCATTGAATTCGTCAGCCGTGAGACTGTATTCTTTGGGAATCCAGTCGAGGTGTATGCCGCTGAAAAAGATATTGTAAGCACCATATCGCGAAATCAGGTATTGAACATAGCGGGAATAGGATTCGTTGAAATCAAAATACGCTTTCCAGGTCGGACATATATCCCTGCGCACGGTTTCAATCAGGGGCGTAAAACCCTGATCCGACAGGTATTGCATCTTTTTATCGAGGCTCTGAAAATACTCCGGTATGATGTGATTGAAATCAGCAACGCCCGGATGCGCGTCAGACATCTGAAACGGCAGGTTACCAGTTTCATCACGCATGTTTTTTGAGGTCATCTTCCCATCTTCAACCAGATATCCGAATTTTTCCCAGGCATTTCTTACATAAATGCCATTCTCATCGGCATAGGTGTTGGCGTTGGAGTCAGTTTCCCAGTTGGGAAAGCTGGCGATCATACTTACCGAGTTGAACCCCTGCATTTTCCGGAACGCAACTGCATCTTCAAACCCGATTCCGGGTGCAGGCGTGTAACCGGCGGCCGGTGAAATGCCCCTGAATGGCAACCGCCAGGTAGCGCCAGCCAGCCAGGTATCGCCAACCATAAAAAACGGGGTGCCATCGGCATATTGCAGGGCATGGCCGTTTGACGTGGGCCTTACAAAGCCTCTCCGGTTTGGATTCGCAACTAATTCCTGATCGGTCCAGTTTACCGCTTCAAACAACCCCTGCTGATTGTTGAGCCCCTTGTCATCCTGCTGGTTCGACCCACTCTTCCATTCCCATGTGCCGGCACCGGTAGCAACAATCCGGGCAATGTAGGTATTCCCACCATCCCAGAAAGCATATATGCGTTTTGAAAAACCAGGGCCCTTCAGATCAACCCAACAGGTCACATCGGTATAATAATTGGTATATTGTTTTTCAGCCTGAAGCACCACTTCCTGCATTTCCCATACGTGTGCCTTTTTTGTCTCCTGGGCTGTTAAGGAATGCTGAAGAAGCCCGGACAGAACTACTGCAAGCAGAAACACAAACAACCGGTTTGTTCTTTTCATAATCATATGTTTTACTAATAGCAACCCTAAATTTAACTATTCTGATCCAATCCTTAGCCCTTCAATTAATTTGATTCAATAAATATAATGCATTCCCCATTCTTTACTGCAGCAAGTTTTCCTGCAAAACCTATGCCCTCCGGCTAAGATGCCGAGCCCTCCTTTTCCGATATTTTTTATAACTTTCGGATGAATAAACCCCCATCATGATGAAAAGCATTCATTCTTCGATTGCGGCAATCCTG
>CAYTNC010000236.1:0-4184 GCA_964438935.1 uncultured Bacteroidales bacterium | reverse complement strand
CACAGGTAACCACTGTAAATGACGCCTGAAAATCCACCTCCGGTTTTTCCCCAGGCCGAAGCAAAATGCAGGTTGTCGGGAAGGGCAGAAACATCAATGGTTTTTCTCAACGGAGATTGTGCAAAACCATATACCGCTCCTCCCGGATTCAGAGTGTAACGTTTGAGTGTGGCCGGTGTGGCCACATCGTGGTATTCGATAATGTCGCTTACACCAGGGTATAACTGTTCCAGCCTTTGAATAAAGGTTGAGGCTACCTGCTTCTTTTTGGCCAGGTAGGCTTTCCGGTCTATACTTTCCCAGTCATCCAGGTAGTCGATGCAGCAGATTACCCCGACTCCTTTACCTGCCGATGCCAGAGCGGAATCAACCTGACTGTAATCAACAAAGGTGAAGTTCCGGCGTGCGAAGTCGTCTCTGTTGTTGTTAAGAATGTCCCGGGGTGAGGTAACGGTATTGTCGTAAATAAAGGTCGAATAGCTTTGAGTTCCCAGCTCACGCAGCGGCTTGCTGAAACCAAGATAAACTGTAAGGAGTGAAGCCCCTGTTTGCTGATGCTGTAATTCATTATTTAATACCACACTGTATTCCGGGGGCAAAAGCGCTGCCACATTGGGCATGGCAGTGTTTGCAATTATTTCATCTGCACGCGCTTCAGAAACATCAGTTGCAGTGTTGCTTTTTCTTTGATACAACACGCCGGCAGCTTTTTTGCTGTCTGTAATAATGCCGGTTACTATGTGGTTTAAAAGAACCTCCCCGCCATGATTTCTGATATAACCCATGAGATAATCCGACAACTGCTGCGATCCGCCTTTGATAAAGCTTGCCCCGCCTGTGAAATAGCTTCCCTGCGCGGCGGCATAATAGGCAAGTGAAAGCGTGTAGGGATCATCGTGGTAATATCCCAGGTTACCCAGCAGTATGAGCTTCAGATCGGCATTGCCTGTTATCGAATCGAGATAGGCGCCCAGGCTCATATCCGGAAGATCATTCTCTGTTGCTTTCTTCCTGGGTTTCAGTATATGGGTAAAAAAGGCGTTGATGCCCTCCGATTCGCCGGGGAACATACTGCATAGTCTTTCGGCAGCTATCTTAGGATCATGCGGTATGGTTATATCAAAACGTCCGTTGACAAACCTGTAAAATTCAGGTATCCGGATGAAACTGACCGTATTAAAAACCTCAAGTTCATTGAATATCTTGGTTTCCATATCCCCCGGAGCAGGGCCGTACATCTCGTGCAATCCCACTTCGAACAAGAAATCGCGTCTTTTGAATGTTGTGGCATAGCCTCCCGGCACACTGTGCTGTTCAATAACAAGCACCTTTTTTCCTTCTTTTGCCAGTTTGGCCCCTGCAATTAGTCCGCCAAGTCCGGCCCCGATGATGATGACGTCATGTTTCATTTGGAATGGGGTATCGTTTGAATTCTTTGGTCCGGTCAAACAGGTAACGATAGGTAATGTAGTCCTTTGCCGGAACACAACCTACTGCCATGAAAATCTTTCTCATTCTGGGATTGAAATCAGCCACCCACGAAAATTCAATTTCGGTGTAATGCGATTTTCGCCTGAATACTTCCTGCAGGTTATGAATAAATGCCGATTCAATTCCCCTGTTCTGGAACTGGGGAACAACACCCATCAGAACACCTTTTGCCCTGGTTATTGTTTTTCTCTTTTTGAGCCACAGGAATTTAATCATATCCGGCAATCTCATTTTCCCCTTCAGGTGTTTCAATATCATATTCAGGTCGGGAAACATGAGATAGATGCCAATTGGTTTGCCAGAATGATAGGCAATCCAGATGAATTCCTCCTCAACTATGGGTCGGGCTTTCTTCAACACAGCACTTATATAGTCCGGATCAAGCGGTTCGAAATTTTCTTTGAAAGATGCCCATGCCTCATTAAAAACTGTGACAAAGTCCATTGTCATGGACGCTTCATCTTTCCAGGTAAAGTGCCGGAATTCGTAACCGGGTTGGCTGATGATCCGGGCGGCTATTTTCTGAAGTCTTTCAGGCAACGGTTTTGTTATGTCCAAATGAAAGCCTTCCATCATGTAGTAAACTTTGAACCCATACGATTCAAAGAATTGCCTGTAATAGGGCGGGTTGTATGAAACATCAAACGAAGGGTGGGTGAACCCGTTTACAAGCAGTCCCCAGTAACGGTCTGTTTCGCCAAAATTAATCGGGCCATCTGCTGCTTCCATTCCTTTTTCTTTCAACCAGGCAACAGCAGTATCAAAAAGGAGAAATGCCGCCTTTTCATCCTGAATACATTCAAAAAAACCGATTCCCCCCGTTGGCTGATCATAAGTGTTTGCCAGGCTGTAATCGATGAAGGCGGCTATTCTGCCTGTTAGTTTACCGGAATCGTTTGTAAGAATCCATCTTTCAGCAATACCATGTTTGAAATAGGTGTTGACAAGCGGATCAAATATTCCCTGGATGTCTTTATCCAGCGGACACACCCATGTAGTATCGTTTTTGTAAATAAGCCGGGCTGTGTCGAGAAACAACTTTTCTGCTCTCTTGTCATTGACTTTGATCAGTTTCATTGAGCTGGAGTTAGAGAAGAGGGAGATTATTTCATATATATTTGGGCAATAACATCTCTGTATTTATCCTGAATAAATTGCCGTTTTAATTTCAGGGTAGGGGATAATTCACCTGTTGCAGGCGACCATTCATGCTGAACAAGCCGGAACCGGTTGAGCCTTTCAGGGGGGCTTAACCTTTTGTTCAACTTTTCGATTTCATTGGAAAAAAACGAAAGAACCGTTGGTTGCCTGATGAGCTCCTCATTACTTTCGAAAGAGATGGCATTGTTTTTTTTCCAATCGTCAAGGTATTTGAAATCAGGAGATATCAATGCACTTGCGAATTTCTCATGCTCACCGATGACCATAATCTGATCGATCAGGGGTGATTCTTTGAAAATATTTTCGATTAACTGGGGGGCAATGAACTTTCCGTTTGAAAGTTTAAAGATCTCTTTTTTTCTGTCGGTTACCATGAGGAAGCCGTCCTCAATATGGCCAACATCTCCGGTGTAAAACCATCCTTCACTGTCAAACGCCTGTTGTGTGAGTGCAGGATCTTTAAAATAACCCGGAGTTACATTGGGCCCTTTACACAGTATTTCTCCGTCTGCTGCTATTTTGACTTCAACACCTTCAATTACTTTTCCAACTGAACCCAGCCTTACGTTTCCTTTTTCGGTACGGTTGATGGTAATGATCGGGGATGTTTCGGTTAGCCCGTACATGTTGATTATTTTTATCCCTGCTGCCCAGAATACTCTTTCGAGGCGGGCCTGCAGACTGGCCCCTCCGCATCCCACTATTCTCACCTTGTTACCCAAAGCCTGGCGCCATTTGCTGAATATCAATTTATCGGCAATCTTCAGCTTCGCCTCATAAAGTATTCCGTTTTCGCCATATGGATTGTATTTCTGCCCCAACTCAACAGCCCAGAAAAACAGTTTTTTCTTAATTCCTTCAAGTTTATTTCCTTTTGCAATGATGGCGTCAAAGAATTTTTCAAGAATCCGGGGTACTGCATCAAAACCATCCGGTTTGATTTCTGCCATATTAGCAGCAATGGTTCCCATATTTTCAGCATAGTAAATGCTGGCTCCGCTATATTGAGTTTGATAATTCCCAAGCCTGCCGCCTACATGGCACAATGGCAATATGCTGAGATATTTGTCTTCGGGTTGCAGGTTAAAAACAGACGCTGCGGACAGGAAATTGCTTACCATATTTCTGTGTGTGAGCATTACTCCTTTTGCTTTCCCTGTGGTCCCCGAAGTATAAATCAGCGAGGCAAAATCGTCTGGTCCGATCGATTTCATTATCGTTTCCACTGCTTGACAATGCTTTGAAGCATTCTGCTTTCCTGCTTCAACGATGGTTTTCCAATTTTTCACTCCGTCCACATCGTCAAAAGAATAAACAGGAACGGGCTGTTCAATTTCTGACAAAGCAGCGCTTACCAGCTTGAATATTTTTTTGTCTGATACCAGAATGAGTTTTGCATCGCTGTGGCTGATAATATACTGGTAATCGGATGTGCCCAGGGAGGAGAAAACCGGAACGTGAACAGCGCCAATCATGGATATGCCCATATCGGCAAAATTCCATTCAGGGCGGTTGTTGGTTATGGTAATGAT
>CAYTNC010000235.1:0-4186 GCA_964438935.1 uncultured Bacteroidales bacterium | reverse complement strand
CCTTCACCAGCAGGGATTTCAGGGAAACCCGGCACATGCAGCGGCAGGAATTTGACACCCCCAACGGACACAAGGGAATTATTGAGGTATTCTACCTAAAGGATTTTCCGGATGCAGATGAAGGTCCATTCCTGAATGAAGAAAGAAATTTACTGATCAACCTGGCAGGTCTCATTGCCGGATCGGCCTCAAAGGATATCCTGAATAATCTGCTGTATGAGAACAGGGAACGATTAAAGGAGCTGCATGTGATCAATCATACCTCCTACATTATTAATCAGGGAAGACCCATTGATGAAACATTGCAGAAGATCTGCTACATTATGCCCCGATCATGGCAGTATTCCCGTTATACTGCCGTGAGGATTACCTATGAAGGCAGAATTTATGCCAGCAGGGAATTTAGGGAAAGCCCGTGGGTGATGCAGGAATCATTTGTAACCTTCGACAACAGCCTGGGTGTGATTGAGGTCTTTTATCTCAAGGAATTCCCCCAGTCGTTTGAAGGACCTTTTCTGAAGGAAGAAAGGCAGTTGATCATCAACCTGGGTAAACTGATCTCTGGATATATCAACAGTTACAAGGGGAAGGAAATTTATTCAAAAACCGGACTCGAAAAGGCGCAACCCTATGATTCAGGGGAATACCGGCAATCGCTCGTAAAAAACAAACGCCCTTTGCAGCTGTTTTTTAACCAACAGGCACTTGATAAGTACATTTACCTTGATATGATGAAGTACAAGGTGAAAGAGATACTTTTTGTTGCTACCCTTTATGATGCATTTATTCTGGAGAATGAGGACAGTTTCTTTGAGCAGTTCATGGGAATCATCTATCAGTACAGCCTTTTCTCACTACCCAGGATAACCGGGGTAAGCACAGCTGAAGATGCGTTGGATGTTCTTGATACTGCGCGTTTTGATTTGGTTATTCTGATGGTTGGTATAGACCGGGAGTCACCTGTTTCATTGAGCGAAAAAATCAGGCAAAAGAAACCATCATTGCCCATTTACATGTTGCTGAACCAGAAAAGCAACGTCTGTTATTTTGAGGAACTGATGCCCTCACTCATCTCAATCAACAAGCTTTTTGTTTGGAGCAGCAATTCACAGATCTTTTTTGCCATTGTCAAGTCAATCGAGGACGAGGCAAATGTGGAAAATGATACAAGAATAGGACTCGTAAGGATTATCCTCCTGGTGGAGGACTCTGCGTTGTACTATTCTAAATACCTGCAGATGCTTTATTCCATCGTTTTCGGCCAGGTTCAGCAGGTGCTTCCGGAAGTGGAAAAAAATGAACTCGACAAGATCTGCAAGATGCGGTCGAGGCCCAAAATATTACATGCCCGGAATTATGAGGACGCCGTGCTCATATTCAACAAATACAAGGATTACATGCTGTGTGTAATCTCTGACGTGGAATTTGAAAGAGAAGGAGCGCCGGATAAAACTGCCGGAGTGAAACTCATCAAATACATCAAATCACATATACTCAACCTCCCCATCATTTTACAGTCATCTGAGCTGAGCAATGAGCAGCTGGCGCGAAGTCTTAATGTAGGTTTTATCAATAAGAATTCAGAGACCCTGCTCAGCGATCTGAAGAACTTTCTGACCTATTACCTGGGCTTTGGCGATTTTGTATTCCGGAACCGTGAAGGAAAACCAATAGCTGTGGCCAAGTCACTACGGGAATTTGAAGCATTACTATCTGTTATTCCCGATGAGACATTTTACCTCCATGCGCTTGAAAACCAGTATTCACTGTGGCTGATGGCCCGGGGCGAGATTGACCTGGCCCGCATCATCAACCCCATGCGAATAGGAGATATAAAGGATATCAAGGAATCGCGCCGGTTGTTTATTGAAACGCTCCGGAAGTACCGTGAAGTAAAGAAAAAAGGTAAGGTGCTCAGTTTTGATGAAACCGCTACAATGGACGAAAAGAATATTGTGTCGTTTGCCAGCGGATCATTTGGCGGAAAGGGCAGGGGCCTGGCCTTTATCAATGCACTGGTATACAATATCGACTTCGGACCTGTTTGTAATGAAATAAACATCAAAACACCCATCACCGCCATAATCGGCACAGATGAATTCGAGTATTTCATTGAGATAAACAGCCTGCATGAGCTGGTTATCAGGCCTGAGGTAACTTATAAGGAAATCAGGCAGGCTTTTGTGAATGCCAGACTGTCACAGGCCCTGGTGAAAAAGCTTGAATTTTTCATTGAACAAATTGAAAAGCCGATTGCGGTAAGGTCGTCAAGCCTGTCTGAAGACTCGCTGACACAGCCGTTTGCCGGAGTATTCGATACCTACATCATTCCAAACAACAGGAGTGATAAAAAGACGGTTCTCGGGAACCTGATGATGGCTGTTAAACTGGTCTTTGCTTCAGTATATTCAGATAATTCCAAAACCTATTTCCAGGCCATCCGCCATCGCGTGGAAGATGAACGCATGGCAGTAGTTCTGCAGGAATTGGTTGGCAATCAGTATGAAAGTTATTACTACCCGCATATCAGCGGCACTGCCCAATCATATAATTACTATCCTGTGGCCCACATGAAGCCCGAAGAAGGTTTTGCTGTAGCTGCAGTAGGACTGGGATCCTATGTTGTTGAAGGATGGCGGTCATACAGGTTCTCTCCCCGGTATCCCAAAATTGAGATGTATACCAATAAAGATTTGCTGAACAGTTCGCAACGGAAGTTCTATGCCTTGAATACAATGAAAGGGGAGGTGGATTATGTTACTGATGGAGAACTGGCATCTCTGGAGCTTCTTGATATTGAGGTTGCGGAAAAACATGGAACATTGGCGCATTGTGCCTCGGTTTATAATTCCGACAATGACCTTATTGAACCCGGGTTGTCACAGGCGGGACCAAGGGTAATTGATTTCGGAAACATTCTCAAGTTTCATTACCTGCCGCTTGCTGAAACCATTGACATCATGCTGGGCACCATTGAAGACGCGTTGGGCTCCCCGGTTGAGATTGAATACGCAGTTGACCTAAACAGGGGCGAAAACGGTCTGCCTTCTTTCTATCTGCTTCAGATCAAACCTTTGGTAGGCAATCAGTTGATTATGAATATTGATTTTGGGAAAATCGACCGGAAACGGATGCTGCTATATACCGAATCGAGCCTGGGTAACGGTGAAATTAACCACATTCACGACATAGTTTTTGTGGACATTGATCAGTTCGATAAATTGAAAACACATGATATTGCCGGGGAAGTGGAGTCGATAAACAGTTATATGAACAAGCAAAACCGCGAATACATACTCATCGGGCCTGGTCGCTGGGGAACCCGCGATCCTTTCCTGGGAATTCCGGTGGTGTGGTCACAGATATCAAATGCCCGGGTTATTGTGGAAGTAAGTCTGGCAAACTTCCCGCTGGATTCTTCCCTGGGCTCGCACTTTTTTCACAATGTCACCTCCATGAACATCGGGTATTTTTCGGTTCTTGACACCTCTATGTCCGATTTCATCAACTGGGAGTTATTGCAGGAAAGTGAGACCATGCAACAAACAAAGTATCTGAAACACATCCGGTTTTCACAGCCGCTGCAGGTACTCATGAATGGAAAGCAAAAGAAATCGGTAATCATTTTCAATGATTAATATGAAGATGTTATGATCAGGTTGGGGATATATGATGAAATGAAGATTACGCTGGAAGGCATCTGTGAACTTTTGAATTCCGCGGATGAAATGGAGATTGTTCTTAAAACCAACCTTTCTGAGGAACTGCTTGAAGGTTTGAAACAAGAGCCTGTTCATATCCTGATCATCAACGTGTACTCCTTTGATTCACAATTTACAGCTTTGATGCTTCAGGTCTCCATGTCATTCCCGAAAACCAGGGTTTTAATCATTTCGGCAAGCAATGATGAGGAATCCGTAATGAAATCAATTAAGGCAGGAGCCAGGGGCTTTCTCTCCAGGGATACTTCGCGCAGTGACCTGATACAGGCCGTACTTACCATCAGGAACGGACATGAATTTTTCAGCAATTCCATAACCCTGTTGCTGCTGAACAAGTACATCAAGAAAATCAAGAGCGATGAGGACCGGCTCGATATCAAAAGTCTAAGCACCCGGGAAGTCGAGATCATGAAAATGTGGGGGAACAGCAATACAAACAAGGAAATAGCCGACAAACTTTTCAT
>CAYTNC010000234.1:0-4187 GCA_964438935.1 uncultured Bacteroidales bacterium | reverse complement strand
GCTCCGGAATACGCCGGAATTCCCATGCTCAATACCACACAGATTCACGTGGAGGAGATTGTAAAGGAGTGCAGGGGTATGCTTTAGGCTTTGTCGTTATAAAACCGGTTGTAGCATCCGCTGATTACACCAACCACATACTCGCTTCCCCTAAATGGGTTCATCATGTTAATCCCTGCAGGCATAGGGCATTCATAATTCAGCCCCGGTAAAAAGAAATCACTTTTTCTGAAAAGACCATGATTCATTCTTGCTGACAAGTTGGACTGAAAGTTAAGAATTTTATATCTTTGTTCCTTTATGACAACAAAAATCAAAAATATCCTACACATTAGGGTCATTGTGCGTTGACCGGGAAAGCAACTTTGTTTCACGTACTTTCCCTTGTCATGTCCTGCTCACTGGCGGGAAGCTAATTTATTATTTCCAAAACAAGTTTTCTTTTACTTAATTGCACAAACAATGGACAAATTGTATCAATTTGGCTGGAACGATTTTTTTAACAAACAGTATATTAACAACAATCCCGGGAGCAATTTCAAACCGGGCAGGGTTATTTCATTGCTGGGAATGAAATATCATGTGGTCACACGGGAAGGGGAACTGGAGTGCGAATTATCAGGCAAGCTGTTGTACGGTATCGATCCGGAATTGCTACCCCGGGTGGGGGATTGGGTGTACTACCTTGATTATGAGTCAATGGGCTACATTGTGGACATTTTTCCAAGACAGAATGCCTTATCACGCAGGGCGTCCGGAAACAAAACAGAGCGGCAGGTAATTGCGGCCAATATTGATTATGCCTTGGTAATACAGGGACTCGACAGGGACTTCAACATCATGCGGATTGACCGTTACCTGGTGCAGATCATGGCATGCGGCATAGCCCCGGTGGTTGTTTTGAACAAGGCCGACCTGGTTGAAGATGTTGAGCCTTACCGCCGGGAAGTAGCCCGGTTGGGAAGGGACTGCCCGGTATACTTTTGCAGCACATACACCGGCTCAGGTTTGAATGAACTGAGATCAGGCGTTCTCAAACCGTTGAAGACGCATATTTTTATCGGTTCCTCGGGAGTGGGGAAGAGCTCCATTATCAATTCACTTGCAGGGGATCGTTATTTGAAAACAAATACGTTGAGCCATTCCACCAACAAAGGCAGGCACACCACCACCACCCGCGATCTTTTTGTTACAGATAATGGCAGTCTGGTAATCGACACGCCGGGCATGCGTGAATTTGGTATGGCTTTGGATGAAGATCTTGCTGAATCGGGACTGTTCCCCGAAATTGAAAAGTATGCAAAGGATTGCAGGTATGCCGATTGCAGGCACCTGGTTGAAGAAGGATGTGCCGTAATCAGGGCCTATGAAAGCGGAGCACTGGATCCGAAAGTATATTCAAGCTATCTCAAACTGGTGAAAGAGCAGCAACATTTTGAAATCAGGGTGGAGGACAAAAAGCGACTGGGCAAGCAATTCGGCAGGATGGTGCGGGAGGTGAAGGCGTTTAAAGATAAGTACAAGTAGCTGTTGGCTATCGGCTATTGGCTATTGGCTAAAGGCCAAAGGCCAAAGGCTAACGGCTAATAGCTTCGGCTGCCAGGGAATTGATCACCGGGTTGGCATAAATTTTTAGCAGCAGTTCCCTTTGAAGTGAAGTATCACCAGAGAAGATGGACAGTTCCTGATTGGCATAGTCTGAAAATTTATCCATGTCCTCTTTGGAGTAAAGGTGGCTGAATCTTTGGCTCTGGTTAAGCAGGTCAAACGCAATGTAATTGTTGGGCCACAGTTTAAAATTCCTGTAAATGGTGGTATCCATTAATGCGGCAAGCCGGTTGATCTTTTCGTTGTTTCCAGGGCAATCTTCGGTTTCATGAAGCACTTCGTTAACGTGTGTGCAGGCTGCAAGATGAATGCGGCCTTTGGGTTGCGTGATACCGGTAATGATGCTCACAAGGTCCTCATTTGGCTCCTTTTGGTAGGGAATGCCACGGGCAACCGAGGTCATTTCCTTTACTTTGAAAGCACAACAAGGTTCAAATTCATAAGAAATTGAAAGGGGAACGATGTTCAGTTCAGAGAATGAACTGACAAAATTTTTAGATCCGCTGATATTGAACATTTTCAGTAAGCCGGTTTCGGTTTTATCGGAACCGTCTTTCGTACGTCCGCTGCGTTGGGCAATCCATGCCGAAGTTTTCTTATGTGTGATGGTGTACCTGATGTAAGCAGACAAGATCTGTGAATTCCGGAAAAGTTCCATGCGGTTGCCACCCCGGTTCACCTTGAACATCCTGTTGACCTTACCCAGGTCGATGATGAACTGGTTGGTCATCAGGTTACTCCCGAAAGTAATCTCGGTAGTCTCATGGCCGAAGTCGAACAGGATTACCTGCAATATTGCTGAATCAAGAACTATGTCCCTGTGATTGCCAACAAACAGATAGGGAGTTCCTGGTTTGAGATGTTCAAACCCGCTTGTAGTAAGTCCTTTTGAAGTTTTGTTTACAATGGAATAAACCAGCGGGTGCATGAATAGTTTCTGAAAGTCAATTGCGGTATTGATGTTCAGAAGATTGTTGATAATATCTTCTTTCCTTTTCTCAGGAAACAAAAATTCCAGGATTTTGCCAAATTCAGGAACGGCTGTGATTCTTTGCAGTGCCGCGTTGATCTCCTCATCGAAATAGGGCCGGATATCTTCGAATTCCTCTCGTATTTGCATCCCTGGCTGATTTACTTTAATCGAATTCCTTTTTAAGCGCAGCCATTTTTATGGCAGTAACTGCAGCTTCGTCGCCTTTGTTGCCATGTTTGCCCCCTGCACGGTCTTTGGCTTGTTCAACTGTGTTGGTGGTTAAAACACCAAACACAACCGGTATGCTGTAATCTAAATTCAGTTTGGTGATGCCCTGTGTTACTGATTGACAAATGAAGTCGAAATGCCTTGTTTCACCCTGTATCACGCAGCCCAGGCAAATTACCGCATCGAATTCTTCGGTTTCTGCCATCCATTTGGCTCCCAGTGTGAGTTCAAAGCTTCCGGGCACGTGTTTCACCACAATGTTGTTTTTTAACGCACCCTGCCTGAGTAACGTATTAATAGCGGCATCACGCAAGGCAAAAGTGATATCCGGATTCCATTCGGCAACAACAATTCCAAACTTCATCTGACGGGCAACGGGTACGTCATCCGGATTATACGAGGAAAGATTTTTAAGCGCTGTAGCCATACCGGAAAAATAAAAAAAGTACCAACAAACAGAGATTTATTGATACTTTTTTGGTTAATAAAGCTGAAACTAATTCATTCTAATTTTCAGTGCAGCGATATATTTTTCAATTTGTTTACCTTCTTCTGACTCGGGATAATCCTTTTTAATGGTTTCATAAGCTTTTAAAGCTTTGTCATATTGCTTCAATTCCTCCATCACCATGCCTGCCTTTTTAAGATAAAGCGGGGATGTAAAAGAGTTTTTCTTGCGGGTACCAGCTTTTAAATAGAAAGACATGGCTTCTTCTTTATCATCAAGTTCCATATAGCAATCACCCATAGCGCCAAGGGATATGGTTCCAACCAAAATATCTTCAGCATCAAATTTTTCCAGATGTTCAATGGCGTCTTCGTATGCTCCCATCCGCAGATAGCATATTCCGGCATAATAATGTGCCAGATTGGCTGCTTTGGTAACGCTATACTCATCAATGATTTCAAGAAAGCCAAAATTTTGACCGTCACCATTCAGCGCAAGGTTAAAGGAGTCCTTCTCAAAATACTGTTCAGCCATAAACATATCGGTTTGTGCTTCACGGTTCTTGGGTTCGAGGTACAGCTTTTTGTAACCCAGATAACCGCCTACGATAACCACAATAGCTATAACAATAATGGACAGACTCTTTTGATTTTCTTCAATGTATTGTTCTGTGCGACTTAGCGCATTTTCCACGCTATGGAATGCGGTGGGATTTTCTTCAATCTTTTTATTCATTACTGCAATAGTTTTTTCTGACAAAGCGCAAATGTAATTTATTTTTGTTATTTCTTTCCTCAATTTTCAATTTTTTGATTATGGTACCCGAAACCTGTATTGCGGGAAGTATTATTTTCTTAATTTCATTATCTTTCTTCTTTTGGTAACACCTGACCCGGTTATCTCGTAAATCTTTTATTGTTATCTTTGAGT
>CAYTNC010000233.1:0-4221 GCA_964438935.1 uncultured Bacteroidales bacterium | reverse complement strand
AACGCACCCATACTGGTTTGTAACGGTGAGCGTGTAGGTGCCCGCTTCACTGATGTCAATGGTGCGGTCGGTTGAGCCGTTTGACCACAGGTAGGACGAATACGTGCTGTCGGGTGCCAGTGTGATGGAGGTACCGGCTGTAATCAGGGTATCATTCCCCAGCCACATGCGGGCGCTGTCGAGCACCACAATGTTCCGGCACATGTTCTCCTGGTCGGGTTGTCCTTCGTCTATAACCAGGTTGATGTTGTATATTCCCGGAGCGTCATAGCTTACCGGAGGCGGATTGCGGTCGGTTGATGAGGCAGGATGGGCATTGGTGCAACCGGGGAAGTACAAACGGGTGATGGTGGAATTGTCGATGTTGGCCACAAAAGCATATAAGGTATCGCCAACCCTGAACACATCGGATATTCCCTGCGGATTATAGAGGTTGCCGGTTTCGCCCAGCGATGTGTATTCGGGTTGACCGCCAAGTCCCTCGTTAAAAACCAGACGCACAATATCATTAAACCGGTTCAACACAAAGCCGTAGGTGTTCTCGCAATCGCGTATGATGGTCAGGTCAAACGGGTAATACAATACGGTGTTGTCGCCTATTGATGCTGATGAGGGATTTGAGGATAAAGAATTCCCGAAATCGAGCCGGGTAATTTCATGGCTTCCGTAATTGGATACAAAAATGTACCAGTTTCCGTTTTCCATAACCGGATTGATGCCACAGGGCTGGTTAAACCCGTAATTTCCCAGGTCAGTCATGGTTGGTGGGTTGGCCAGTGTGTTGCCAAAATCAAAGCGCACCAGGTTATTCGTATTGTAGTTTACTGTAAAGCCAACCCAGTTGCCTCCGTCGTTGGTGATGTACAAATCTTCGGGATAATCCATCACGTCTCCTGCGTTTCCCAGGTTGGTGATGGTTGGTGAATTGGCCAGGGACGAACCGAAAGCCAGCCTTAACAGCCGTGAATCTTCACGTTGCCCGCCTGCAATGAATGCATACCAATTGCCCCCGTCCTCCAGCACTTGGATACCCTGAGCATGTAACGGGATGACTCCTCCGAAGTTGCCCAGGTTTTCGGAAACCGGAGTGCCCAGGAAACTGCTGCCGTATGCATTGCGAACCAGCGTGCCATCCTGGTGGTTGGTGATGAAAGCGTAGTAATTCCCGTTGTCGTCGGCAAAATCAATGAAGGCAGGACGGTTCAGCGTTCCGGGATTGGCCATGTTTTCTCCTCCCGGATCGTGGATCAGGTTTCCCGAGCAGAAGTTCCAGTAATACGTGTCGGCATCGCGCGAAAGGTTTTCAACAGTAACCGATTCGTTGATGCAGATGGTGTCGGGAATGGAGAAATCAGCCTGGGAATATCCCTTAAGGCAGAGGAATGATGAAATCAGTAATAACATCGAACAAGGAACACCGATTGCAGAATTTCGAAGTGTTGCTTCGTTAGTCAAGACTTGGTGTTCCTTGTTCATTATTTTCTTCGTCTTACCGTGTCACCTTGGTGATCCTTCCGGTAAACAACAGCTTTTCTGATGCGCCTTCGTTCCCGGTCATTTTGTAAATATAATTGCCGGCGGGCAGGTCGGTACTTCTCCAAACCAGGTGGTTGCTTCCTGCGGCAGCGGGACAATGGGCGCGTTCAACGCGAAGCCTTCCGCTGAAGTCAAATACTTTCAGGGAAATGTTTTCATATTCCCTTTCCAGATTATAGTCGAAGTTCACCTCGTCGCTGAAAGGTATCGGGTATACCGTAAGTTCAGAACTACTGGTCAGCGGATCTTCCACTCCGGTTGCCACGTAACTGATCCGCAGGCTGTTGTTCAGCTCGGTGATTTCAGTATAATCATAACCATCGTCTACAATGGCAATGAATTCAATGGATTTGTCGGTTACCGGCAGCGTATAATTGCCTGAAAGATCAATGGTTTGCAACGGATTGAACTGGTCAACCCGGATCTCGGCGAACGGGAATTCATAAGCTCCGCCGCCAATAATGGGATAGATCCGCACCCAAATCTCTTTACCGGGAATACCGCGATTCCCGACAGTGGCATCCACCTTTACCCGGCCATTACCCAGGTCGGTAAACGACAGGGATGTGGCTTCAAAATCGTACAGATCGAGTGTTACCTTATTCGTATCGGTGAAGTTGAAAGCAACATCCACCAGCGTACCTTCATAGTCGATTTCTGATTCTTCAATCAAGGTGCGGATATCTATGCCTTCTGGCAGATCAGCGGGGCGCAGCACGAAGGGCAGCAACTGCTCCTTCATTTCACCCGGAATCACACTGCCGAAGTCGACCGACAGCATGCCGTTGCTGTAAGTGCAGTTGGCTTCCAGCTCAGTAGTGACCACTTCATAGAATTCACCCGGGAAGATGTTGACCACTGTATTCGAGGAGATGTCGGAGCCGGTATTTTTTGCTGTAAGCAGGGTCTCAACGTACAGGTCTTTTTCCGACTCATAGATGACCGTATCGGCGTACTGCACTCCATTGATGCTGTAAATCCTGTTCCTAATCCTGATCCTTGGACCTACCGGTTTCACCAGCAGGCGTTCTGAAACGGCCTGCTGTTCACCTTCCAGGTTGGTATACTGAAGTGTTTGCAGATCGGTTAGTCGCATCAGTTCAGCAGTTGTGTTGTAGCTGTCCACCACACCTTCCTGCAGAATCACAAGTTGTGTGGTATCCTGTTTCGGAAATCCGGTAAACCGGCTCAGGTCAATGGATGTGCCATTGGCAGTGAGGGTGCTGGTGATGCCCTCAAATTCCTTTCGGCCGAAATCACTTGTGGCCCATTTGATGCGTCCGGTAGGCGCAAAATCTTCAGTAGCGGCAACATCCAGTGTTTTCAATGCCGATTGCCCGAGAATGATTTGTTCGTACTCCGTAACATAACCGGCTTCGTTCTTGTCGGCTATGCAGAATAGGGCATTGGGAACGGCATAAGCAACTGAACCATGGTCAGTGCCGGAATAGTGCTTTTTAAATCCGCTCATGGTGAACGGTATTTCATAAATACCTTTTTCAAGGGACGGATCAATTTTAAACAGGAACACAAAGTAAGCCCTGCGGGTGGGCTGCATCAGGTTGAGCGTATTGCCCATATTGATCAGTACCTCAGCTTCAGGCTGGTTGAAACGCCATCCCGTGGTGAAGGTTCCGGGCTGATCGCCGGGAATGATCTCACCGGTGGCGCTGTTGTAATGCGAGGGCACGAGCGGACGGGGATAAGCCACGTAGCTCAGTTCCAATAAGGTATTCCCCAGTTCAGCCGGTATCTGTGGCGTTACGGTTGTATTGATCCAGTTGTCCGAAGTGCTGTTATTTACTTCAACCCTGACTTCGAGGAAGGTTCCGGTTGATTGCTTCGGATAATTGGAATTACCAGCAATGCCATTGGGAATCAGGCTCACCGTATGGTTATCGAATTCAGGATCAAGGATAGCAGGCATGGCAATTGCCGGTTCCACGAGGCTGCAGGGATCCTTGGCGCCCACATAGGTGGTGATGGTTGTTTCGCCATAACCATAGGAAATGTGGTAGGGATCGAAGTTGGCATTGAAGTAATGCGGCTCGTTGGTATCGGCAATTACATGTTTCAGATAAACAGTGTCAATGCCGTAGTAAATAATTTCGGGGATCACTTCCGACTGAACCGACAGGTCGGTGCCCCTGGCAAAGCCTGAAAGCACATGCGAGAAGATTACCCAGGGTGAACCTCCGAAAATTTCTTCGCACACCAGCACGCCGCCTTTGCTGATTTCAACAGTACCTTCACGACCACGGCCTTCATAATCGGCATGTATCTGTATATGGGTTTTGCCCAGGTCTTCAAAGAAGTCGTCGCCGTATGAGCCATCGGCACCATCATACCATCCCGAAGTAACTGTGCCGTAAATATCATCCTGGAACGGAACAACAGGATATGCATCGTAGTCTTCACCGTTACCGGGCATGAACGGGTCGTGCAGGTAACCGGTTGTTGATTCGAACCGGTCACCCCGGTCGTCAATCCAGTCGTCCTGGTTGTCGAAGTTGTTGTCGTCGAGAGCCGGTGGTATGAGCACTTGCGGAATGTAAACCTGGTAGGCAAAAGGCGTTTCCCAAATCTCAACTTCATTCAATGTGTTGGGATTGTCGATCCACCTGTTGAAGGGTTGTCCGTCAATTTTGACAATCTCTTCCGTTTTGTAGCTTCCGTCTTCGTTTT
>CAYTNC010000232.1:0-4243 GCA_964438935.1 uncultured Bacteroidales bacterium | reverse complement strand
TTAACATTTAAAGATAAGTCCCGTATGGGACGATATAAATTTTAACCGGTCAATAGTGCTAGTTTATATTCAAAGATAATTATTCCCGGTAAAAAACATACCGGTTTTTAGACTGAAGTTTCAAAACCAGACTGTTGTCACTTATTACAGTGTTTCAATAAGGTTGGTAAAATGCTTTACCGGTCATGTGTCTGTTCAGAGAGTTCCATTTGTAAGGCTTGCGCAGTCCGAAAATGCGGAGTTTACTAAACGTAAATGAGCAATTTTCGGACAAGCGTAACGCGGCAAATGGGACTTTATGGACAGACACTAATTATGTAACGTTTCCATCAGCACCTCAAGTATTTTCCTTGCAGCGAGTGACACAGAGGTACCGGGACCGAAAATACCAACCACTCCCGATTTATACAGGAAGTCATAGTCCTGTGCCGGAATCACCCCGCCTACGATAACCATGATGTCATCGCGATCAAGTTTTTGCAATTCCGCAATAACTTGCGGCACAAGTGTTTTATGCCCACCTGCCAGACTGGAAACTCCCAACACATGCACGTCGTTTTCAACAGCTTGCCGTGCTGCTTCTGCCGGAGTCTGGAACAGCGGACCGATATCCACATCAAAGCCGATATCGGCATAACCGGTGGAAACCACCTTGGCTCCGCGGTCATGACCGTCCTGGCCCATTTTGGCTATCATGATACGCGGCTGTCGGCCTTCACGTTTGGCAAAATCCTGGCAAAGTGCCCGTGCTTTTGCATATCCCTCCTCGCCAGCCGATTCAGATGAATAAATTCCGGAAATTGACCGTATGAAGGCCTTGTAGCGTCCGCTTACCTTTTCAATGGCATAGGAAATCTCACCCAGGGTGGCCCTCATTTTTGCTGCCTCCACCGAAAGTTCCAGCAGGTTGCCCTGGCCGGTCTTTACTGCTTCGGTAATCCGTTCGAGCGCCTGCTCCACAGCCTTTGAATCGCGGTTTGTCTTGAGTTCCTGTAGTCTTTTGAGCTGGGCATCACGCACAGCATCATTGTCAACTTCCAGGATATCTATCGGATCTTCTTTCTCGAGCCGGTATTTGTTCACCCCCACAATGATGTCCTTCCGGGCATCAATGCGTGCCTGCTTGCGTGCTGCCGCTTCCTCAATTCTCATTTTAGGCAGCCCTGTTTCAATGGCCTTGGCCATTCCTCCCAGTTCCTCTACTTCCAGAATAAGTTTCCAGGCACGATGTGCTATTTCGTTGGTCAGGTATTCTACATAATACGAGCCTCCCCAGGGATCCACACTTCGGGTAATGCCGGTTTCTTCCTGCAAAAATATCTGTGTATTCCGCGCAATACGGGCAGAGTAATCGGTGGGCAGTGCAATGGCCTCATCCAGGGCATTGGTATGCAGGCTTTGTGTGTGTCCCAATGCAGCAGCCATGGCTTCTATGCAGGTACGTGCAACGTTGTTAAATGGATCCTGTTCTGTAAGGCTCCAGCCTGAGGTTTGTGAATGGGTACGCAGTGCAAGTGATTTGGGATTCTTCGGGTTAAACTGTTTTACAATTTTTGCCCACAGCATGCGTGCAGCACGCATTTTGGCAATTTCCATGAAGTGGTTCATGCCTACTGCCCAGAAGAAAGAAAGCCGGGGTGCAAAAGAATCAATGTCGAGTCCGCCATTGACTCCTGTCCTCAGGTATTCCAGTCCGTCAGCCAGCGTGTAGGCAAGTTCAATATCTGCCGTTGCTCCTGCTTCCTGCATGTGATATCCCGAAATGCTGATGGAATTGAATTTGGGCATAAACCGGGAAGTATAGCTGAATATGTCGGCAATAATGCGCATGGAAGTTTCAGGAGGATAGATGTAAGTATTCCTTACCATGAACTCCTTGAGGATGTCATTTTGTATGGTGCCGCTCAACTCTTCAAGTTTGGCTCCCTGTTCAAGGGCCGCCACAATATAAAACGCCATGATGGGCAAAACAGCGCCGTTCATGGTCATGGAAACCGACATCTGGTTAAGCGGAATCTTATCAAAGAGCACCTTCATATCCAGAATGGAATCAATGGCAACTCCCGCCTTGCCAACATCGCCCACAACACGTTCGTGGTCCGAGTCATATCCGCGGTGCGTGGCCAGGTCGAATGCCACAGAAAGTCCTTTTTGCCCGGCTGCCAGGTTGCGCCTGTAAAAAGCATTGGATTCCTCGGCAGTTGAAAATCCGGCGTACTGCCTTACGGTCCATGGTTTCATTACATACATGGTGGAATAAGGCCCTCTCAGAAATGGCGGAACTCCGGCAGCATAAGCCAGGTGCTCCATATTTTCGAGATCCTCTTTCGTATACACCGGCTTAACAGGAATGTGCTCTGCAGTCATCCACTGGTTAGCGGATTTCGGAGTTGCAGCTTCTTTTGCCGCCTGGTTCTTTGGTTGGGTAAGGTTCTGAAGGACTATCTTTTTATAATCGGGCTTCATGTATTTGATTTTTTATGGTCTGAAATTAGTGTTGTTAAAAGGCTTCCTGAAATCAGGCAATTCCCAGCATTTCGTGAAAATGAAGGAGGGTTTCCAGCACGTTGGAACGCATGTGGATGAACTCTTTCAGCCCCTGCTGTTTTAGTTCGTCCGTGCAGGCCGGCGCACCTGCCACAACTACAATGGCTTTGCTGTTTACCAGCCGGGCCACCTCGGGCGCAACCTGTGCATATTCTTCATCGCTGCTGCATATTACAATAATATTTGCACCTGCTTTAAAAGCAGCCTCAACACCTGCTGATGCTGATGAAAATCCCAGGTTGTCAATAATTTCATACCCTGCGCATGCAAAAAAGTTGGCTGAAAACTGGGCCCTGGCAAGCCGCATGGCCAAATTGCCTATGGTCAGCAGAAATACTTTTGGCCGCTGACCTTGCTTTTCGGTGCGGAGCCTCAGGCTTTCAAAATCAACCGATACGCGTACCGGTTTAAGTGGTTCTGCAATTTTAGCCCTGTTTTTTACCGGCTGGGGGAAAGCTATGTCTTCAACCACTTTGTCCGACATGCTGTCTTTGGCATTCGGATACTGGTTGGTACCCAGCAGTATTTCTCGCCGTGTGGCCAACATAGTTCTGCGGCCCAATGCAGTGGCTTCAATTTCGTGGCTGATGAAACCAGATGTAAATGCCTTTGCATACCCACCTTTTTCATCCACTTTCAGAAAGAGCTCCCAGGCGCTTTTCATCAGCGAATCGGTGAGTGTTTCAATATAGTAAGAACCGGCAGCAGGGTCCACCACCTTATCGAAATAGGATTCCTCTTTAATAATATGCTGCAGGTTGCGTGCCCACCGTTCCGAAAATGCTCCCTGCTCCCTGAAGTCTGAATCATAAGGTTTCACCAGCAGCGAGTTGCATCCGCCCAATATGGCAGCCATGGCCTCTGTGGTTAATCTGAGCATGTTCACG
This sequence comes from uncultured Bacteroidales bacterium, assembly GCA_964438935.1. Classification (GTDB taxonomy): domain Bacteria; phylum Bacteroidota; class Bacteroidia; order Bacteroidales; family UBA10428; genus UBA5072. Next base: position 809 of record CAYTNC010000232.1, on the reverse strand, counting down.
TCGGCGTCGTACAATGTTTTGTTCCAGCTGGTGGTGGTGCTGTGGATAAATATATCTGTGTCAGCGGGAGCGTCATGGGCCTTCATCAGCGCGGAAAAAAGCATGCGGGCCGCCCTAACCTTGGCAATTTCCATAAAATAATCGGGACCGGTACCCAGGTTCCACTGCATGTGACTGGCAATTTCCTTTACCTGATGGTTCCTGTCGGTAAGCTCTTTCAGATAATCAGCTATCATTGCAATTCCGAATGCCAGTTCCTGCACTGCCGATGCACCGCAATCGCTGAAAAAGCGACTGTTTACCGACAGCACCCTGTATTGGGGTAGTTTTAATGTGATGCCCAGCATGCGATCCAGGTCGGCCAGATCATCTTTTTCAGAACGATAATACCCGCCCGTTAAGGTAAGGCAGCCCAGCGGGTCAAAATCAACGGAGCCCCGGATAGTTGCTCCCATAACTTTTAGCTCTTCAACCGCTTTTAGAAACTGCTCCGGAAATGCGTGTGAATTTAGGCCGGCAGAAAAATGAATGCTCACTTTCTTCAGGTCAATTGCCGAAATTAGCTGATTCAGATCCCGGGCAGTTATTTCTCTACGGCCACTCAAATCAAAGCCTATTGAAGTAACTCCCCTGTCAATCAGAACCTGAGCTTTTTTCACGGCAGCATCTGCATCATGAACCTGTATATCCTGCCTGACTTCCCACTGGTTGCTTCCGGCTTTTTTACCCCGCAGAAAAGGGAACTCACCCGGCTGTTGATCCAGATGTTCCAACCCCTTCAGATCTTCTGCAGTATAGTAAGGTTTGAT
>CAYTNC010000231.1:0-4250 GCA_964438935.1 uncultured Bacteroidales bacterium | reverse complement strand
GCATGTTCACCGCCAATTCCATGAACTGCCTGAATGAAGCAATCGGACTGGCACTACCGGGCAACGGAACCATTGTTGCTACCCATAAAAACCGCAAGGTGCTCTTTGAAAAAGCCGCCAGGCAGATTGTTGCCATAACCCGCAGGTATTATGAAGATGGTGATGCTTCGGTTTTACCGCGGTCGATTGCTACTCGTGCTGCTTTTATGAATGCCATGGCACTGGATATTGCCATGGGCGGTTCAACCAATACAGTACTTCATTTATTGGCCGTGGCCAGTGAGGCCGGCGTGGATTTTACCATGAAGGATATTGATGCCTTGTCGAAAAAAATTCCGGTTTTGTGTAAAGTGGCTCCCAGCTCTAATTACCATGTTGAGGATGTGAACCGGGCCGGTGGCATTCTGGGAATTATGGGTGAACTGGAGCGGGCCGGATTGATTGACACAACCGTCAAACGGGTTGATTTGCTTACCCTGGGTGAAGCCATTAAGTTATATGATTTAAAGAGTACCAATGTATGTGCCGAGGCCAAAGAGATTTTTGCCAGCGCTCCTGCCGGAATTAAAAATCTGAAAATGGGCAGCCAGAATGTATATTATAAAGAACCTGACCTGGACAGGGAGAACGGTTGTATCCGCGATCTGTCGCATTGCTATTTCCGCGATGGCGGACTGGCAATTCTTTATGGCAATATTGCCCGTGATGGTTGCGTGGTGAAAACAGCCGGCGTTGATCCGTCCATATTCAACTTCAGGGGAACTGCAAAAGTTTTTGAATCGCAGGAAGATGCCTGCGAAGGCATACTGGGTGGTAAGGTTGTTGCCGGTGATGTTGTGGTTATCACCCATGAAGGTCCCAAAGGCGGACCCGGAATGCAGGAAATGCTTTATCCTACTTCCTATATCAAATCAAAAGGACTGGGGAAAAGCTGTGCTTTGCTGACCGACGGAAGATTTTCAGGTGGCACCTCAGGCCTTTCCATCGGACATGTATCCCCTGAAGCTGCTGCCGGAGGAGAAATCGGATTATTGCATGACGGAGACATTATTGAAATAAATATACCTGCCAGGTCTGTCAATGTGGTGCTCCCGCAGGGGGAGCTTGAACAACGCAGACAAAAAGAGGCCGAAAGGGGTATAAAGGCTTATTCTCCTGTTAGCCGCGACAGAAAAATCTCAAAGGCACTGAAAGCTTATGCCAGCATGGTTACTTCGGCTGATAAAGGTGCCGTGAGAGAGGTTGAATAACCATTTGTCGATTTTATTGTTATTGGTACCGACAGGTTTTATAATTAATTCTTCTTACAATGAAAGCAACAAAAGAAACAGAAACAACAACGATTGATATACCTAACAAAATCAGGGTTACCGGAGCTGAAGCAATTATGTTAAGCCTGATTCAGGAAGGTGTTGACACCCTTTTCGGGTACCCGGGCGGTGCGATAATGCCTGCCTATGATGCACTGATGAATTACACCGACAAACTCAGGCATATCCTCACACGCCATGAACAGGGCGCCATTCACGCTGCCCAGGGCTATGCCCGTGTTACCGGAAAGGTTGGGGTATGCATGGCCACTTCAGGTCCAGGTGCCACAAACCTGATCACCGGAATTGCCGATGCAATGATTGATTCAACCCCGCTGGTTTGTATCACGGGTCAGGTTGCTGCGGGACTTCTGGGTACTGATGCATTTCAGGAAACAGACGTGATTGGCATCAGCATGCCGGTTACCAAATGGAATTATCTGGTCACCAAGGCGGAAGAAATACCTGCCATTTTGGCCCAGGCCTTTTATATAGCAAAGACTGGCAGACCAGGCCCTGTTGTTGTTGACATTACCAAAAATGCCCAGTTTGGAATGCTTGACTTTGAATACCACAAATGCAAACGCATGCGGAGTTATGCACCCGAGCCAAAAATCAGTCTGGATAATCTGAAAGCCGCCACCGCCCTGATTAATAGTGCCAAAAAACCTTATATTCTGGCTGGCCAGGGTATCATTTTGGGAGGAGCCGAACAGGAATTTCTTCAGTTTGTTGAGAAATCAGGTATTCCGGTAGGATGGACCATTCTCGGTGCCTGTGCGCTGCCTAAGGATCATCCGCAAAACATTGGCATGCTTGGTATGCATGGTAATTATTCGGCAAATATTAAAACCAATGAATGTGATTTGCTCATTGGTGTGGGAATGCGATTTGACGACCGGGTTACAGGAGATCTGAGCAGGTATGCCAAACAGGCCAAGATCATTCATCTTGAAATTGACAAGGCTGAACTCAACAAGGTTGTGACGGCTGATGTTCCCATTCATGGTGATGTAAAAGATACGCTTCCCTTACTGACCAAAATGATTGAAAAGCAAGATCATTCTGCATGGATCAGTGAGTTTAAGGATGCCGATAAGATAGAACACGAAAGGGTCATTCAGCATGATCTGCATCCTGTTAAACCGGGATTGACGATGGGTGAAGTGATCAACCTGATTAACGAAAGAACTAAAGGTGATGCGATAGTGGTGACTGATGTCGGACAGCATCAAATGTTTGCTTCAAGGTATGCTTTTCATAAAAATCCGCGTAGCTTTGTAACCTCAGGAGGTCTGGGAACAATGGGTTTCGGACTGCCTGCTGCACACGGAGCCAAAATCGGTTGTCCCGATAAACAGGTTATTCTTTTTGTGGGAGATGGCGGATTCCAGATGACCATACAGGAACTTGGAACAATCAATCAAACCCAGGCTGCTGTTAAAATTGTACTGTTAAATAACAAATACCTGGGCATGGTGCGGCAATGGCAACAACTATTCTTTGATAAAAGGTATTCCGAAACCTACCTGCTTAACCCTGATTTCATCAAAGTGGCTGAAGGATTTGGTATCAAGGGAAAGAAAGTTCTTGAAAGACCGCAGCTTGCGCAGGCTATTCAGGAAATGTTGGATCACAAAGGCCCGTATCTGCTCGAGGTGTCCATTGAGAAAGAAGATAACGTTTTTCCCATGGTACCAACCGGAGCATCAGTATCAGAAGTGATTCTTGAACCAAAAAAGTAACGGATATGGCTACAACAATAGCAAACAGCGATAACGGCAACTGCCGTGAAGGGAAGAAAACCTATACCATTTCTGCTTTTTCAGAAAACCATATTGGCCTTCTTAACCGGATTACCATAATATTTACGCGCCGGCTGGTCAACATAGATAGTCTTACAGTTTCAGGATCAGCCATACCCGGAATTCACAAGTTCACCATTGTTGTTCATGATTGCCGTGAAAAGGTGGAAAAAGTGGTTGAACAGATTGAGAAACTGGTTGAGGTGCTTAAGGCATTCTATCACACTGAAGAGGAGGTTATTTTCCAGGAAATAGCATTGTATAAGGTGCCTACCAAGGCTTTGCTCGAAAGTAACAAGGTTGAGGCAACCATTCGCAAACACAGTGCGCGCATACTGGAAGTGAGACCTGAATACACGGTTATTGAATTGACCGGGCACAAGGAGGAAACCCAGGCTCTTTTTGATGAATTAAATAAGTATGGACTGCTTCAGTTTACCCGTTCAGGGCGCATTGCAGTCACCCGGTCAAGTAAAGAGATATTCTCTAATTATATAAAAGAAGTTGGTCACGAGTCAGTTGAATACGAAAAGAACTAAACAATCAATCAATTAATATTAAATACATTATGGCAAAAATTAATTTTGGAGGAGTAGTTGAAGACGTTATAACCCGTGAAGAATTTCCGCTTAAAAAAGCGCAGGAAATTCTGAAAGACGAAGTTGTTGCTGTTATCGGTTATGGTGTTCAGGGCCCTGCACAGGCACTGAACATGAAAGAGAACGGCATCAATGTAATTATTGGTCAGGCACCTGAATTTAAGGCTGACTGGGATAAGGCCATCAAAGATGGCTGGGTTCCGGGAAAAACCTTGTTTTCAATTGAAGAAGCAGCCACTAAAGGAACCATTATTCAGTACCTTGTGTCAGACGCAGCACAACGTGCCATTTGGCCAAAACTGAAGCCATGCCTGAAAGCTGGTGATGCTTTGTATTTCTCACATGGATTTTCGATTACTTACAAGGAACAAACAGGTGTTGTTCCTCCTGCTGATGTGGATGTGATTTTAGTTGCACCCAAAGGCTCGGGAACCAGCGTGAGACGCAACTTTCTTGCAGGCGCCGGAATCAATTCAAGCTTTGCAGTTTTCCAGGATTACACCAAACGGGCTACCGAGCGTACACTGGCAATCGGT
>CAYTNC010000230.1:0-4256 GCA_964438935.1 uncultured Bacteroidales bacterium | reverse complement strand
TCTTGGTTCTTGGTTCTTGGTTCTTGGTTCTTGGTTCTTGGCTCTTGGTTCTTGGTTCTTGGCTCTTGGTTCTTGGCTCTAAAATCTATCTCATCAGTCTTATATTTCCATAGCTGGAATTAATAGAAACTTCAGCTTTGGGATTGGAATTGGAGCCAATCAAACCGTTGACCTTCATTTCATTATTTTCGTTGAAACGGTTCACCCGGGCATTTTCGGCAGGATACGAGATGCTGCAATATTTTGAGTATCCGTTGAGCCGGTAAGAAGCGCCCGGATCAATTCCCAGCCTGTAAGAGCCATAACTGTTGTTTACTTTAATGCCTTCAAATCCTTCAGCAATTTGGTTCACAGTTACATCGGTATATTTTGTTTCAAGCTGCAATTTCCCGGTCAGACTTTCAATAGTAAAATGACCATAGGCAGCTGTGGAAACAAAGTTTGTCAGCTTACCCAATTCATAAGTATCATATTTACTCTCACTTACTATGGAACTTCCGTTGGTGACAAATACCTTGGAATATTTGCTGATGATAGCCAATGCTTTGCTTTCAATAATATTGATTTTAGAATACTTGATATCAAGTTCTATCCATTTTGCCTCCTGCAGGGTGCCATTGGAGTATGACAGGTAAACCTTGGTCAGCGGTTCACGGGAATCATGAACCAATCTGTTGGCTGTAAGCTTACCATACTTCACATCAATTACCGAAGTGGATGCCAGCTCATCGATAAAAACATTTCCGTACTTGTTCAAAAGATTTATAGGAACTGTTTTGGGCATTGAAATGGTGTAATTGATCTCCAGCCCGTCATTGCCTGTATTGAATCCTTTGAAAACCTTGCCAAAATCGTCATCAATTTCCGTTACGGCCTTAATCAGGTCTCCCTCTTGCGAAACATGAATGTTGATCATCTTCAGCACTTCTTCGGCCCTGCGCTGGTCCTTGCCTTTCACCAGCACCACAACCCTGATGGAAATGCGGGCTTCTTCGCTGTTGGTAATGTCCACATTGCCATACTTGTTGGATACTTCGATGCGGGTTTGCGGGTTAACCGGAAACTCTTTCCTGATCTCTTTATTGAAGGCGTCACCACCCTGTGCGGCAATATTTAAAGTAAGGCACAATGCTGCCAATACCATGCCGACTCTATTTATATGTTGATTTGTTTTCATGATGAAAAAAATTATAGGATTGAAACTGTAGACTGGTGTGCACGGGCAATGATCATATCCATGAGTTCAATTTTCAACTGGTACATATTAATAATGGCATTCATAATGCGTTCGTCTTCCGGATTGCTTCTCAAGTCTTTCTTCATATCGCGCACCCTTACATTCATATCAGACAGCTCCCTGGCGATCAGTTTTTTCTCAGCGTCATCACCTGCAAACCGGAGCTCCTGAATTTCGTTATACTTTTTTACCAACTGGGCATTGTAATAGCTCTCAGCTTCTTTCAGCTCGGGATAAAAAGCAGACATATACAGGTTATCAGCCTGCCGGTCGAGATGCCGGAACTCAAGCACAGCAATGTATGAAATCAACAAACCCAGGAGAATTGAGGCTGCAATTCTCAGAATAACCAGACGGATCTTCCTGCTTTCCGATCTTTCCTGGTGCTGCAGCCTGGATTCAAAACGCTCAAAATGTCCTTCCGGCGGACCATCACTATTAAAGCGTTCCAGGTTTTCTTTTATAAAATCATCTATAGTCTTCATTTTGACTACTTTTTAAATAATCAACAAGCTTCTTTTTTGCCCTTGCCAGTTGTGATCTTGAGGTTGATTCACTGATCTGCAGTATCGATGCAATCTCCTCATGATCAAGGCCCTCAAAAAGTGACAATGTAAGAACCACCCTGAACCCGTCAGGCAACTTCTTTACGGCATCTCTGATTCTCTCAACCATTGCCGCATGATCGCTTTCAATAGCAGCATCATAGTTATCAGGCGTGGCCAGATTCACTGATTTCTCATTCAATTCCTCAAATCTGATCTTCCTGGCCCTCAGTACATCAATGGACTTATTAATTACAATCCGTTTCAGCCATGACCCAAAACTCATTTCACCCCTGTACGTGCTGATCCTGGTAAAGGCTGCCAGAAAGGATTCCTGCATTATATCCTCCGCTTCAGCCTGATCATTCAGCATCCGGTAGCAGGTATTGTACATGGCCTTATAATATAGCCGGTACAATTCTTTCTGCGCCAAACGGTCTCCTTTAATGCACCGTTCAATCAGATCCTGGTGAACCGGGTAAACTTTATCCGGGATCATGTATTCAGTATTAATGACGTATCCATATCCAGAACGCTGCATTTATTCCAAAAAAACATCCGGTTCATTTTTATGGCCGCTCAGGAATGATGAGCTGAAATAATTGGAAACACTGCACTGCAATAAATGAAGGCATTTCATTAAACTCAGGATTAACATAGAAAACCACACCGCAACCCAGCTGAAGTGCATCCTTTGATAGCATGTTGTTCCGGTGGTCTTTGGAATTCATCCAGCCTTCAATAAATGTCTCACCAAGTGAGAGATAGGTATGAGGCTCAATCAAGGCACCATCGGCTGTTTTGCTGAATTTGCCCGGACCTCTTGTGTAAACTGTTTCATTGGGCTGGTACTGCAGACCGAAACCCTGGATGATGTTCTCGGCCAAAAAAGGATTGGTTACCCGGCATAATTTTGCACGGTCATAGGGTGTTCTTTTACTGGCGTCTGTTTCATTAAAGTGACTGAAGAATCCTTCACGGTTCATATCCGTTGCGTGCATCGTCGCAGCCATTTCAAGCTCGGTTGCATGAGAAAGCGGGTTGAGCTTATGAGCCACACGCGTTTCATTGGTAAGATGAAATACAACTGCATTGATTCGATTTATGTCCAATTGTTCAAAATCAACCGGTTTATTAAAAACCTTCTCTTTTCTGAAATTTCTATGGTCATAACCAGTGTAATAATCAACCTGTTGTGATTGCGCCCGGACATTTAAAAGAAAACAGATCACCGGAAACAACAAATAATACTTACTTGTGTAACGCATGGCCTTATGGGATTAGCTATAAAAATACACATTTGCTTTAAATTGTTTGTATTTTTCATGGAGCATTAGACACATTTTATGATATATTTAATCCCTGATTTCAGAAAACCTTGGGTCATGACAACCAACCCTGGCCTGCCGGTTTTAGGATCCCATTTCTGAATACCACACCTATTATACTGATGCACAACCTGACACATAACATACTTATTGTTACCACTTCGGCTGAGGTATTCAAAACCATCAGGCACCATTTCATTTCAAAGGATGCTCATCTGCATGTAACACAGGCCAACACCCTATCTTCAGCCCGGGAAACAATTGGGAAGTCTTCAATTAGCGCGGTAATTAGTGACTATTCTCTGGAAGACGGAATCTGTGTTGACCTGGTTCCTGTATTAAAACAAGTGCCGCTGATTGTTCTCTTTGATGCAGGAAGCGAAGAAAAGTTTCTTCCTGTTCTTCTTGCCGGCGCCTTTTCCATCATGGTCAGGGACCCGAATAGTATTTATGTTGATTCGTTGTATTTCTTCATAAAACGGTCCATTGAAAAAACCTTACAGCAAACTGAGCTTGCCCGGTACCGTGTGCAACTGGAAACCATTATTGAAGAACGGACCAACGAACTCATTGATATTTATGAAAAAATGCAGGAAAATGAAGCCAACTTCAGGAACATTTTCCAAAGTGCAGGTGAGTGCATGATCATAACCGACACTGAACTGAAATTCATGGAGGCGAATGAAGCGTTTTACAAGCAGTTTGATGTAACACGGGAATTTCTGTCGTCAATTAATCCGATTGATTTTCTGATGCCCGAGTATAAAACCACCATATTCGACAGGCTTTACCAGTTGAAGCAGGGAAAGCCTACCGGGTACCTCGAAATACAGGTAAGATCCATGAGGACCGGGAAAGTTCAGTCATTTGAAGTGAACAGTGTTCCCATCGTTTTCAACCAGAAAGCAGCCATTCTAAGCATCATCCGTGACCTCACCGAACGCAAATTAATGGCCCGAAAGCTTTTTGAAACCATTATTCAAACCGAGGAGCAGGAAAGAACAAGAATAGCCAGTGACCTGCATGATGAGATCGGCCCGTTGATATCGGCCTTGAAAATATTCACCACCTCATTCCTGGAATCCTCTGAAGTTGAAAGAAAGGATCAGCTTGCCGGTCAGATTGGAAATATCGCCCGTGATCTGA
>CAYTNC010000229.1:0-4282 GCA_964438935.1 uncultured Bacteroidales bacterium | reverse complement strand
TACTGGAAAATACTGAACAAAACAGGATCGGGTTATCTGGTTAACGATACAGCCAGAGACATTTCCTATACTTTTGCTGAATCCGGAAACTACAACGTAAAACTGGAGTTATACAATTCAAACGGATGTTATGCCAGCACTACCAAAACTTTTACCTTACGCCCAACCAGAGTACCTGCTGAAGCAACCCAGTTTGAAGAATTTGAAACAGGTTCCCTGGGTTGGAGCAAAGGAAGCTCATCCGACTCGCCCAACAGCTGGGTGCTGGGCGATCCCAGCAAGGGCTTTACAGATCCCTATTCGGGGGTAAAATGCTGGTTTACACTTACACAGGGCACCAGGCCGCCTAAAGAACAATCGTGGGTAACTTCACCCTGTTACGATTTCAGGGGAACTGAAAAGCCCATGCTGAAGATGCAGGTTTGGCGCCTGTTTAACTCCAACCGCGATGGTGCAAATGTTCAGTTCAGCGCCGACAGCGGAAAAACCTGGACCCCCCTGGGCGACCTGAATGACGGTATCAGCTGGTACAATTACACTTACATACCCGGGCTTATTGGCGACAACAAGATAGGCTGGTGTGTTCACCCCGTCACCAGCCTGGGCAATGATACCGAATGGAAAGAAGTGCGGCATTCCCTGGATATTCTCAAAGGCCAGCCGCAGGTACAGTTCCGGGTTGCATACGGATCAGATGGTTCAGCCCAGAATAACAATGGAATAGCATTTGATAATTTCTGGATTGGAGAACGAAAGAGAACAGCACTTATTGAACATTTTACCAACTCATCCGATGCCGCCAGTATGAAGGCAGACTCACTGCTGGATGCATTCACCAAAAACAATGAACTGAGCGTTATTAACTTACAGTATCACACATCCAACCCGGCCGGAGATCCTTTCTATGAAGACAATCCGGTTATACCGTCTACAAGAGAGTTTTACTATGGCGTATCCGACCTTCCCTATGCGCTTCTGAATGGCGGGGTAACCAATCAGCTCAGTTTCGATTACCAGGAAGATTCCAAACCCTTCAATAAGAATGCTGCAATAATTGAATCGTTACGCGATGCCAGTTTTGATATCAGCATCAGTTCGAAATACAATAACAACATCCTGAATGTGGAAGTTGATGTTGTAGCTGTGAAAACCATGCCTATGACAGAGTTGTCAGTTCGTGTTGCGGTACTTGAAAGAGAGATCCACGGCATCAATGGCAATAATGGTGATACCGTATTCAGAAATGTGGTAAAAACCATGTTACCTGGCGCTGCCGGTGTTTCAATTAACAAATCGTGGAGTGTCAGTGATCATCAGAAGATTGATCTGGAGTGGCCTGTGCGGCAGGTATATGACCCTCAGCAGTTAAGGCTTGTGGCTTTTGTACAGGATGAAACAACATACGAGATATACCAGGCAAAACTCAGTGCAATTGGTGGTTTGGATGGTATTTTTAATCCGCGGCCTGAAAAATCCCTGAAGAAAAACTTCATCCTGTATCCGAATCCGGCAAGTCAGTTTGCCTTTGTCAGGTTTGAAAACGAATTAACAACCGGCATGCTCATCAACTTATACAACAATACAGGCAGCCTTGTTTATTCCAACCGCATTGAAGCCGGGAGCAGCATGGCGGAAATACCTGTTGCAGAACTGCCGGATGGTATTTATATGCTGAGGATGACTGTTAAAAATCAACTTTTAGGAACCGGTAAATTGATCATATCGCGATAAAACTGACAGCTCATACAACCCACTGAAGTCCAGTTATGAAAATCAACTCACTTTTTCGATCAGTTACCATCCTAACGGCTGTTTTCCTTTTTATCGCGCCTCATTCTTTGCCTGCGCATGAAACAACAAAAGGATCACCGCTGGCCATTGAGGAACCGCCTGTTCTGGGTGACATGGAGAAAAATGACCTGATCTACACGAAGGGATCAGGTCCGGTGCAGGTTACCCAAACACTTACTGTTACCTATGCGGGCAGAAGAAGTTTTTTAACCTCTGCCACCATACGTATTTCTTCCGGATACAATGCCTCGGAGGACGTGTTAAGATACTCGGGCAAGATTAACGGAACCTGGGATTCAAACACGGGAACACTCAGCCTTTCAGGCAGGGCAAACGTTTATGAATATCAGGCCGCCTTGCGCAGCATTTTTTATGAAAACACAAATGTTGTTAATCCCTCAACAAGAAGCAGGGCGGTTTCCTTTACTGTTGAAGGTTTTGGAGGCTTTGGAGGCCTCGGAGGCTTTTTTAGGGAAACCAGCAATACCGTAGTCAGAAATATAACCGTGCTGGCAAAAAACAGCCCTCCGGTGCTGGGTGCTATTGAAACCTCACCCCTTGAATATTGCATCAGTCAGGAACATACAATTATCACTTCTTCAATTACAGTATATGACCTTGACCATGCCCTACTGAGCGGAGCGCAAATAGCCATTACAGATGGATTTGTTCCGCAACAGGACCGGTTGACTTTTACAAATCAGAACGGGATTACCGGATCGTGGGATCCCCAATCGGGCATTTTGATGCTTTCAGGTACTGCCCCCTTGACAAACTACCAACAAGCCTTAAGAAGTATCAGGTATTCCAACACAAACGCCATGGAACCTAAAGCTGGTAACCGAAAGATAAGCTTTGTTGTGAATGATGGTACAGATAAGAGCAATGAGGTTTCCAGGGTGGTGCTGGTTCATGAAAGGGTCACCGGAGTGCTCACAGGAAACGCCACTATTTGTAAGGATGACAATGCATCAGTACCTTTGCAGATTAACTTTAAAGGCACACCTCTCTGGGATGTTGAAATTTTCAGGAATGGTGAACACGAGGCATCTTACCACGACATTGACAAGAACTCTTTTACATTTACTGTGAAAAAAGAAGGCACTTACCGGATCGCTTCGGTAAGTGATAACTATTGCCAGGGTGACACTTCCGGATCGGGTTACGCCCGCGTTCTGTTTCGTGAACTGCCAACTGCCGTTATATCGGGGAGCGACAGTATTTGTGAAAACACTTCGGCCAACCTGAATGTAACCCTTACCGGCACTCCACCCTGGCGGTTCAGCTATAGAAGGAATTCCAATACCCCGGTTGAAGTGAGCAATGTGCTGGCAAGCCCCGATCTGATTGCCGTATCATAAGAAGGCAATTATACGCTGGTTGAGTTGTCTGATAAGAACTGCAAGGGACTGGTTTCCGGAAGTGCAAATATTATCTTGAAACCTGTTCCCGATGTTTCCATGTCGGGACCCGGTCCTGCATATAACCGCGACAGTACAATATGGGTGCCGCTTACCGGAATACCCGCCGGAGGTTCATTCTCCGGTCCCGGTGTAATACAATACAACAACAAGTGGTTCTTTGTTACCTCACTTCCTCCTGTTGGCACCCACAATATTGTATATGCCTACCGTAAATCTGCGGCCTCATGCTATGGTTATGACACCGTTGTGGTGCGGATTATTGAGGCTGATGCACTCATTGAGTTTGAAAACAAGCGGACCAACTATTGCCAGAATGATGATCCTTTTGTGGTTACCGGAACCAACGTGTCAGGGATCACAGGGTCTTTCAGCATCAGCGGCGGTGTGGGGCTTACCGACAATGGCAATAATACAGCCACTGTTCATCCTGAAGCTCTTTCCATAAACAAATTCACCATCAGCTATACCTATATTGAATTTGGCCAGCCATTTAGCGTGTCTGCCGACTTCTATATCGGGAACAGGCCTTCAGCCAATTTCAAATGGCCAACAGAGTGCTACCAGGCAGGCCAGTCAGTAAGCCTCATCAACACATCCGCTCCGGGTTCCGGCTTCCTGACAGATGCAAGTTACATTTGGAAAGTATATAGACAGGGTGATTGTGATACGTTCCATACGCGCAATATCCAATACAAATTCCCCGAACCCGGAAGTTATACCATAGCTCTTGATATTAAAAATAATTACGGATGCAGGCATGACACCTCTAAAGTTTTTGCCCTGCGACCCACGGTTGCGCTCTTTGATACGAGCTATTTCGAAACATTCGAAACAGGAGCTGTTGATTGGCAAAAAGGCCATTCAGATGTTGTCAGCACGAACAGCTGGCAATTTGGCACGCCATCCAAACATGGGATTCCGCCCAGGGGATTTTCAGGTGCCTCATCAGGTCAAAAATGCTGGTATACCCATATTCCATCCAATACAGCGCCGCAGGAACAATCTTATGTGACCAGTCCCTGCTTTGATTTCACAGGAATTAACAGGCCCATGCTTAAGATGGACAT
>CAYTNC010000228.1:0-4288 GCA_964438935.1 uncultured Bacteroidales bacterium | reverse complement strand
GAAAAGGTAATCATTAAGGGCGAAGATTACCCCCGGCTTGTTTCACAGGCCAACCTGGTAAAATATTACCTCACCCAGCAACAGTCGGTTGAGTGGGTGAACATCAACATGCCGTCGGCCCGTCCCGAAATTCAGCTTAATCTCGACAAACAGGTCATGGCCCTGTATGATATATCTCCTGCTGCAGTGTTAAGTGAACTCGGATCTTTTCCTCACGAGTTCTCAACCGGCACCACATTCAAACAGGGGGCTGAGGAATACGATATTCAGATACGTACAGAATCGCCGGCTGATCAAAAGGAAAGAAATTTTGCCGACCTGAAAAAACTCCCGGTAAAAGGCAGCAGCGAAGCCCTGTTTGAACTGCAGCAAATCAGCTCCTTTGCTTTTACCGATGGTGTGCCTACTATTGTCCGCATCAACCAGGCCAAACAGCTTGAGGTGGAGTATTCATTCATCAGGCAGGTTATGGACGATAAAGATCTGCTGAATACTTCCCGGCTTGAAGTGGAATCTCTGATTCAGGGTATGACCATGCCTTCGGGAATTACAGCCGAAATCAAACATGAAGAGCAGGATCTGGCTGATTTCCGCTTTCTGATATTGGCGGCCATAGTTCTGATATACATGATTCTTGCCTCTGTATTCGAATCTTTCAGCAAGCCGGTGGTCATCCTGTTTGCCATTCCTCTTGCCGCAACCGGATCGCTGCTCGCCCTGATTCTTACTGGGAATTCACTGCTCAATGCCAACACGCTGACCGGTTTGGTAATCCTGATCGGCATTGTTGTCAACAACGGTATTATCCTGATTGACTATTCCAATGTTTTGCGGAAAAGGGGGTATGGACCGTCGCGCTCTTTAATGATGGCCGGTTTGGCCAGGGTTCGGCCCATCCTGATCACCTCGCTCACTACCATTATTGCGCTGATACCGCTTGCCATGGGTAAAGCCGAATATGTTACCGAAATTGGTGCCCCTTTTGCCATTACCATAATTGGCGGACTTGCCCTGAGCACGCTGCTGACATTGGTTTATATCCCTACTTTGAATACCGGTATTCATGCCTCACTGCAATGGATCTTCGGGTTGAAATGGACCGAAAAAGTACTCATCTTATTGGTTTACCTGGCCGGAGGTTACCTGGTATACAGCAGGGTAGATACCCTTGTTTGGAAGATCATTGATTTTCTGTTGCTGATCATCCTGGTTCCGGCTTCGCTGTATTTTGTTAAAAACAGCCTGCGGAAGGCAAACGAAAGGCTTATTGATGAGTCAACACCACTGCGGATTTATGTGCGCAACCTGGTGAAAATATACGACCGCGACAGCAGGTTTGTCAGGGAGTGGAAGTCGGGACTTAACATCCGGCAGCGTCTGGGACTGGCAAAATCATTTACCTCATGGAAAGACTTTGATTACCTGGTTTGGCAGCTGCCCGTAATTGGATTCCTGGTATACTTTGTTTATGTCTATCTCGAAAATGGCTTCTGGTATTTTCTTTTACCTGTGGGCATTTACCTGATGGTGCTTGCTGCGATCAGTCCAATAAGGCAATATGCCAAAAACCGGGCTTCTTCAGGAAATACCGGGTGGCTGTTGCGAATTCTGAACCTGGTTTATCCTGTTGTATTCTGGGTGTTACCAGTGGTCATGCTGGTTTTGTTTTACTTGAAGTATAAGCTGATTGGGTTGCTGATACCAGCCTTCATCATATGGTACCTGTTGCTTTTAATTAAGGTGACTTCCGATCGGATTTACAGCGAGAAAATAAACATCAACCGCATCCAGGGCCGTTTTAAAGGCATACGTAAGGCTTTTTACAGGCTGGTGATGCTGATCCCTGTTATTGGTAAAAAGAAGACTCCTTTTAAGGCACTTAAGGGCGTGTCATTTCAAATTGAGCATGGCATGTTTGGCCTCCTGGGCCCTAACGGAGCAGGTAAGTCAACCCTGATGCGCATCATTTGCGGAATACTGGAACCCAGCTACGGGCAAATAACCATCAACGGCATTGATACAAAAGTCAAGCGTGAGGAACTGCAGGGGCTCATCGGGTACCTTCCGCAGGAATTCGGGATGTATGAGAACCTTACTGCATGGGAATTCCTGAATTACATGGGAATTCTGAAAAAAATCTACAACCGTTCCGAGCGTGAAGCCCGCATTGATTATGTGTTGAACGCGGTGCACATGGCAACGCATAAGCATGAAAAGCTGGGATCCTACTCAGGGGGTATGAAGCAAAGAATTGGCATTGCCCAGATCCTGCTGCATCTGCCCAGGATATTGGTGGTGGATGAGCCTACTGCCGGCCTGGATCCCAGGGAGCGTATCCGCTTCCGAAACCTGCTGGTGGAATTGAGTCGCGACCGCATTGTCATTTTTTCAACGCACATTATTGAGGATGTGGCCAGTTCCTGTAACCAGGTTGCCGTAATTCGCAGCGGTGAACTGGTATACCTGGGCGAACCGGTTCAAATGGCCCATACTGCCGAAGGAAAGGTTTGGATGGCCGATATGGACATGGCTTCTTTTGAGGAAATCAAGGAAAAAGTTGTGATCATTCATCATATGCGCGATGGTGACCTGATCAGGGTGCGCTGCCTTTCAGATGGGCCGCCCTGTGAAGGTGCTCACCAGGTGAAGGCAAACCTCGAGGATGCCTACCTCTGTCTCTTACATTAACCTTACAAACGCAAACCGCAGCATGCAACTGAAAGAAAGCATCAAACTACTCACCGGCATTGCCTCCTATAACCTGAAAATCATTTTTTCCGGTAAGTTTATCTATTTCCTGCTGGCCGCCCTGCTTTTCTTTTTTGTAATTACTGGTATCATGCTGTTTCAGGATGAGTCAACGGATGTGAATGATGTTTATGGTATGTTGCTTTTTTCGGGTATGCTGATTATTTTTTATCCCGTGGTTTTCAACATTCAGAACGACAAAGACACGCGCATGCTGGAGATACTTTTTGGCGTACCCGATTACCGGTATAAGGTTTATTTGCTTCGTTTCTTCATGTCGCTGCTGTTGCTGGTTTTCCTTCTTTTTCTTTTGGCTGCTTTTGCCTGGTTTTCAGTTGTTCAGATACCCATCTTCAGCATGGTTCTACAACTCATGAGTCCGCTGTTATTCCTGGCGTGCCTCACCTTTATGCTGACCACATTGATCCGCAATGCCAACGGGGCGGCAGTGGTGGTGATCATCATTTCATTGTTGTTTTTTATGATGAACGAGCCGCTGGCCCGCAGCAAGTGGAATCTTTTTCTGAATCCTTTCAACATTCCAATGAATATGAACCTGTCTGTTTGGATGAACGTGGTTCACCAGAACAGGCTCATCCTGGGAATTGCTTCGGTGATATCCCTGCTTTGGGCCCTGATGAACCTGCAGCAGCGCGAGAAGTTTGTTTAAACAGACCTCGTAAAGTACGGTATAACCTAATTTGCCGAAATGTATTCATTCAGGTTTGCTTATTTTTCGACCTGGCCCGTTTCTGTTCGTATCATATATAGAACAAGAAAGTAAATGGAACAACAAGCAGTAAGGCTCCTGATTCATGAAAGCGCTGGCGGAAATATGGTCTCCTTCAGGAAACTGGTTGAAATGCACCAGTCCTTTGTATAGCTATCGGGCAAAGCTTTTGAAGACGTATTCAGATTCGACTCAATTTATTAAAAAATAACAATTATGAAAAAGAGAATCGTTGAATTGCTGGTTTTTTTAGTCATTGTATGGATGTATGGCTGTAATTCCGCGGATCATCAAATGTATACCCGAATCAACGCCGATGGTTCCTGTTATCGTGAATTCAAAGGGTCAGCAGATTCAGCTTTAGTGGCAGGCGATACATCAAAAAACCGTTTTCCTGTGAAACTCGACTCATCCTGGAAAATGAGTATATATGGGAAACATGCTGGCGACAGCATCCTGAAACAAATTGACAAACAGGACTATTTCGGTAATTTTCGGGATTCAACATTTTTGTCATACGTAATTGTACAAAAGGAATTTCCTTCAGTTAAAAACATGGCTGACAATTTCCGGTTTAACAATTCCGATTGGGATTCTGTAATGCCTGCTCTTTCATGGAAAAAGAAATTCAGGTGGTTTTATACGTATTATGAATTTTCAGAAACTTACCCTTTGCAGAATCCTTTCACCACAATTCCGGTAGAAAATTATCTTTCTCCGGTGGAGATAGAAACCCTCTATGGCCATCATTCAGACTTGTATAAGGGAAAGATCGGAATTGAAATAAGGGATATGCTCAATGATATGGAA
>CAYTNC010000227.1:0-4289 GCA_964438935.1 uncultured Bacteroidales bacterium | reverse complement strand
ATTGGTATACATGCCGCATTTAATGCCGGAGCTATTAAACACAACGGTAAATATTTGCTGGTGGCCAGGGTTGAAGGCAGCGATCGTAAGTCGTTTTTCGCTGTTGCTGAAAGTTCAACCGGTATTGATCAGTTCCGGTTTTGGGATTACCCAGTACGACTGCCACAAGTTAAGGAACCTGAAACAAATGTATATGACATGAGGCTCACCAGGCACGAGGATGGCTGGATTTACGGTATTTTTTGTGCCGAACACAAGGACCCTGCAGCTGCTAACGGAGATCTGTCATCGGCTGTTGCCAAAGCAGGAATTGTAAGAACCAGGGATCTGGTAAACTGGGAAAGGCTTCCCGATTTGGTTTCAAGAAGCCAGCAACGAAATGTTGTATTGCATCCTGAATTTGTAAATGGTAAATATGCTCTTTATACCAGGCCACAGGATGGTTTCATAGACGCCGGGAAAGGCGGGGGGATCGGATGGGCTCTCATTGATGACATCACCCATGCAGTTGTTCAGGATGAAAAAATAATCAACCATCGGTATTACCATACAATTAAAGAAGTTAAAAACGGTGAAGGCCCCCACCCCATTAAAACCCCAAAGGGATGGCTTCACCTGGCTCATGGTGTCAGGGGATGTGCTGCCGGTTTGCGGTACGTTCTATACATGTACATGACCTCGCTGAACGACCCGTCGGAACTCATTGCCGAACCGGCAGGATTCCTGATGGCGCCTGAGGGAGAAGAACGCATTGGAGATGTATCAAACGTATTGTTTACTAACGGATGGATTGCAGATGATGACGGTACTGTTTTCCTGTATTACGCATCCTCGGATACACGAATGCATGTTGCCACATCAACGGTAGACAGGCTGGTGGATTATTGCCTGAATACACCGGCTGACGGTTATTATTCCGACACTTCGGTTGAAACGTTAACCAATCTGATCAGCAGCAATCTGAAATATCTTGGAGAGAAAAAGTAAGCCTTTGTTTTATTTTGATAACCATGACAGTTGAAGAAACAACCCGGTTTCAGCAGGAAATTTATGATGAGCTAACCGGCAACATCCTGCCCTTTTGGATCAGCAAGACCATGGATATCGAATTCGGGGGTTTTTACGGGCAGATTAACGGACAGGGTGAGGTAATTAAAAGTGCGGATAAAGGAGGTATACTGAATTCCCGTATTCTCTGGACGTTTTCCTCAGCCTACCACAGACTGGGCAATCCTGAATACCTGAAAACAGCGGAATACAGTAAAAACTATATTTTAAAGTACTTTTTTGACGCGGAATTCGGGGGAACCTATTGGAAACTTGCCAGCAACGGAACACCTGCCGATACAAAAAAACAGATTTATTCACAGGCCTTCTTTATTTATGCCCTTTCAGAGTTCTACAAAGCCTCAGGAGATAACACCTGCCTCAACAAGGCCATATCGCTCTTTAACATCATTGAAAACCACAGCTTTGACAACAGCCTGAACGGTTACTTTGAAGCCTACAGCCGCGACTGGAAACTCCTGGAAGATCTTCGCCTGAGTGACAAAGATGCCAATGAAAAGAAGACAACCAACACG
The DNA here is from genome assembly GCA_964438935.1 of uncultured Bacteroidales bacterium. Taxonomy (GTDB): domain Bacteria; phylum Bacteroidota; class Bacteroidia; order Bacteroidales; family UBA10428; genus UBA5072. Next base: position 2,706 of record CAYTNC010000227.1, on the reverse strand, counting down.
CACCTTCACATCCTGGAAGCCTATACCAATCTTTACCAGGTCTGGAAAGACAAATTGCTGGAATCAAAACTCAGGAACCTGGTGAACCTGTTTCTGGATACAATTGTTGATCCGGTCTCACACCACCTGCTGCTTTTCTTCGATGAAAAATGGAACTCAAAATCATCACTGGTTTCTTACGGACACGATATAGAGGCTTCATGGCTGATACTTGAAGGAGCCGTTGCACTTGAAGACGAGAATCTGATTGCTAAAGCAAAATCTGTATGTACGTCGCTGGCTATTGCTTCACTGGAAGGCTTGCAGGAAGACGGCAGCTTAGTTTATGAAAAAGATGATGCTGAAAAGGTTGCGGATAATGACCGGCATTGGTGGCCGCAGGCAGAAGCTATGGTAGGCCTGATGAACCTTTACGAAATGACTCACCAGGAAGTTCAACTTTCACGGGCCATTCAATGTTGGAATTTCATCAGGGACAACCTGGTTGACCGGAAAAAGGGTGAATGGTATTGGAGTATCAGGGCTGACGGCACTGTCAATGTTGCTGATGACAAGGCTGGCTTTTGGAAATGCCCGTATCACAATTCAAGGGCATGCCTTGAGGTTTTAACCCGCAGCAAGCGAATCAACCGCCTTCCGGAAAAATAATTACCTTATTCTGTTGGCTTTGCAGGAACCGGCAGTGCAGTGTTTTTGCTGTTAATCAAATACTGTGTTGTCTGATACATGGAATAAACATATGCCTTCATACTGTCTGCAACATCAGGATATTGTTCAATGTAATTCACCAAATCCCTGTTGGGATATTTGTAAAGTGATTCCATACCGTGCTTGCGGATCACCAGAAAAAACTGTTCATTGAGACATCCGATCTTGTCATCGCTCGAAAAAAAGGCGTAAGGTCTTGAATCCTTGCGAAGATCTATGCCCAGCGTATTATTCACATAGGGTATTTTAAGAATTCCCATTAGGGTTGGCATAACATCAAGCTGAAGCCCTATTTTCCTGTAATGCATTTTCTCATTTAAAAAGGGCGCTACGATTACCATGGGAGAATGAAAATAGGATAATGACAGATCATAGGTTCTGTCAAAACTCTGCCCGTGATCGGCTACCAGAAGGAAGACCGTGTTTTCATACCAGTCCTGACCGGATGCATCTCTGAAGAAACTGCACAAGGCATGATCCGCAAATTCATAAGCCTGTTTCTGACTGTCATTGGATTTGTATGCGCCGGGAGGAGGAATGTATCCCTCATGAGCCGAAATAGTCATGATCACGGAAACAAAGGGTTGTTTCTCGTGATGCAGTTCATTCATCCGGACAAGGGATTTCTTAAACATGGTCAAATCAGTAACTCCCCATGAGTCATAAATTTCATCATTTGCATACTGCTCTTGTGAGACAACATCGTCAAACCCGTTGTGTCTTAAAAAGAAGTCGAGGTTATCAAAATTTTTGTCACCATTACAATAATAAAGCATTTTGTATCCAAGAGGACGTAAAACGTTCGAAATCCCTGAATATTCAATACTTACGGTATGTGGTGTTTTTGTGGGTTTGAATTCGAGAATAGAAGGCAAGCCAAATAAGGTTGAGAAAACACCGTTATAGGTATGTATCCCGTCGGTGTATATGTTTTCGAAATATATGTTTTCCTGTGCCAAACTATCGAGAAAAGGACAGAGATTATCGGAATTGCCATTAATGCCCATCACGCCAGCACTCATACTTTCAAGCAAAATGATCACCACATTGCGTTTGACCAGGGTATCATCAAATACAACATACCTGGCAACAGGTGAATTGAAAGTTGGGGTGATATCCAAATAATGCAGTGATTTCTCAATCGCCTCCTTCTCATCAAAGTAATCAATATTGTTGACACTGTAACTTTCCACAAAGCTGTATACCGGATTCATGCCCAACTGATTGGCAAAAGAATAAGGCGAAAACAAGGCATGTTCGGGGAGCAGGGGTTTGTAGTGGAACCTGAATTCACCGCGCATGCCGGTAAGAACAAGAAACAAACCTGCCAGCAGCCAAAGCGGTTCATAGGTTTTGCTTTTTCTGACCGGGTTTTCCCCGATGATCTTCCCGTAAAGAAAATGAATCCAGAAAACCACCAATGATGCAGAAACTGTAAACAGCAACAGGTATACAAGGTAAGACTTGTATGACAACAACGTTTTAATCATCAACAGGGGATGATCCGTCCAGCTGAACACGGCTTTGGTCAGCCGGGCATTGTAGTAATCAAAAAAGGGCAGGTCAGTGGCGTAAATTGCAAGAATCAGTGTGAGTAGTATATAAAGGTAATAGCGCGAAAGCAGGTTAAATACCTTCGCGGTCTTTGAAACTAAGGTACCGAGACTTAAGAAGACAAAAGGAACAAAAATTGCAAATGAACTCACATTGATGTCATAAAGCAAACCCCGGTTGAACAATGCATAACGGAGCACATGTTCCGGGATTCCAGTTGTGAGATCGCTTTTTGACAATAGGAAAATAACCCGTAACAGGAAAAACACGATTACACAAGTCAGCAATACTGAACCTGTAAAAATCAATACAGCGCCGACTCTTGAATTTTTCTGCATCAGGAAACTGGAAGAGGGAGTAACAATTAATAGCCGATAACCCAAAGCACTTTTTCCTCAAACGCACATCTTTCGGCCAGTTCTATCAAATCTTTGTTCACACCGA
>CAYTNC010000226.1:0-4289 GCA_964438935.1 uncultured Bacteroidales bacterium | reverse complement strand
CCTGCCTAAGCTTCAGCGCAGGCAGGCTCAGTGCGACTAAAAGACTGCACGACTGCATGACTTAGCAGACTTAGAAGACTTAGCAGACTTAGCAGACAGCATTCTCCTAAAACAACTTCGAAATTTCCTGTTTGATAAAATTGATGGCGTCGGTGACGGGCATTTTTTCCTCATCCACCATGGATTCGAGAATGGCTTTGCTGAGCGCGATTGAGGGAGCATCCTTACCCACTTTCCCGGCCATGGAATTGATCAGCTGAATGGTACGTCCACGGGCAATCTTGAGCATTTCCCAAGCACCATGAGATATGTAAATCTGCTGTGTCAGGTTGTGTTCAAATTCCGCCCGGATGGCATGGAGTAATTCTGCCTGAAGCTGTTGGGTTGTATAGCCCGACTTGTTTACCCTCATGATCAGGTTCTCGGGTGATATGCGCTCGAGGAACAGGATGGACCGTTCATAGGCCTGCAACCTGAGCGGTGTGATCATTTGCTGGTTGTTCAGCAGCAGCTGTTGCTTCCGTTTTAATTCTTCGCTGTCGAAGTATTTTTTCACCAGGAAAATTGTGGTACAAAAAACGATCAAAGCAGGCAGGATGTATTTCAATATTTCTAGTACGGTTTCCATGCTCATAAAATCTGATAAAATTAAGACAGGTAATATTAATGAATTTTGCGTGAATAGTTTATTTTTACGCATGGAAAATGTACAGGGACATTGCGCGCAATGTCCCTGTACCATGTAAAACCATACAAAATAAAAAACAATGGAAAGCATCTCGAAACGCGTCAACAGCCTATCACCGTCGGCTACAGTGGCTATGAATCAGAAAAGCCGTGACCTCCAGGCCAAAGGTATTAACGTGATCAACCTGAGCGTGGGTGAACCCGATTTTTTCACCCCCGATCATATTAAAGATGCTGCAAAAAAAGCCATTGACGACAACTTCTCGTTTTACCCTCCTGTTCCGGGTTTTCCCGATCTTTTAAAAGCCGTAACCGAGAAGTTCAAACGTGAAAACAACCTGGAGTATACCACCCAGCAGATCATCGTGTCCAGCGGAGCAAAACACTCTTTGGTGAACTCCATCATATGCCTTGTTGATCCGGGTGATGAAGTAATCATTCCGGCTCCTTACTGGGTCAGCTACCTTGAGCAGGTTAAGTTGTGCGAAGGTACACCTGTTGTAATTGAAGCCAAGCATGAGGCCAGTTTTAAAATCACACCCAAACAGCTTGAGGAGGCTATCACGCCCAAAACCAAGGCCCTGCTGCTGTGTTCACCCTCCAATCCCTCGGGTTCTGTTTATTCCAGGGCTGAATTGCGCGCCCTGGCTGATGTGCTGGCCAAACATCCGCGGATTATGGTTATTTCAGATGAGATTTACGAACACATCAACTTCATTGGCGGACATGAAACCATAGCCCAGTTTGCCGACATGAAAGAACGTACCGTGGTAATCAACGGTGTTTCCAAAGCCTATGCCATGACCGGTTACAGAATTGGTTACATGGCTGGTCCGGCCTGGCTGGCCAAAGCATGCGACAAGCTGCAGGGACAAATGACTACAGGCCCTACCACCATAGCCCAGAAGGCTGCAGTAGCCGCACTTACAGGAGACCAAAGCTGCGTCAGCGAAATGAGTAAAGCTTTTAAACTCAGAAAGGAACTCGTGGTTAAAATGGTCAGGGAAATCCCTGATGTCCAAGTTTATGATCCCGATGGTGCTTTTTATGTATTCCCGAAAGTGAATGCCTATTACGGTAAGTCGTTTAACGGAACCGTGATCAACACTTCCAACGACCTGTGCCTCTATCTTCTGGAGCATGCACACATAGCCATGGTTCCCGGGGAAGCATTCGGCGACCCGGATTGTGTGAGAATATCCTTTGCCACTGCTGATGAAAAGCTGGTTGAGGCTATGAAACGGATGAAAGAAGCCTTAATAGCACTCAAATGAAAAAAGCAGTAGTTATTTATCAAAGCAAAACTGGTACGACAAAAAAGTTTGCTGAGGCAATAAGTGCTTATGCAGCCGGTAAAGGAATTGAGGTAAAAACCCTTTCCATTGCTGAATATAGCGGTGGAATTGCTGAAAAAGCTGATTATGTGTTTCTGGGTTGCTGGACTTCGGGGTTCCTGCTTTTTTTCCTGCAGCATCCCGATGCTCCCTGGAAGCAGTTTGCAGCAGGCTTGCCCGCTCTGCCGGGGAAGGTGGCCCTGTTTACTACCTACAAGGTGGCTACCGGAAGCATGTTCAGCAGCATGAAAAAGCAGCTCGGCCTGAATCCTGCGAACCCGGTTGTTGAACTGAGATCGAGGAACGGGAGTATTTCGGAAGAGCATCGGATTGCGCTGGATGCTTTTTTGAAGTAGGGGTTAATAGTGACCAGGGACAAGAGACGAGGGACAAGTTGTGATGTGAGGCTTCACCCCCTGCACCCCCTTGTCCCTCGTTTCTCGTCTCTTGTCGCTTGTCACTTGTGCCTACATTTCTATCTTCCGCTTGGTATATGCCGAAAAGTCATTAACCGCCGGTTTGTAATCGGTTTGCATGAGTGCAGATGAGATCATGTAATCGGCTGACGATCTGTTGCAGGCTGTTGGCAGGTTATACAATACTGTAATTCGAAGCAGCGCTTTCACATCCACTTCATGTGGCTGGGGCATCATGGGATCCCAAAGAAACACGAGCATATCAATTTTGCCTTCGGCAATCATGGCTCCCAGTTGCTGATCGCCTCCCAGGGGACCCGATTTGAGCTTCTTCAGCCTGATCTTTTTCTCCTCGTCTTTCTTCAGTTTTTTCTTCAGGAGCTCTTCAATAAGCTTGCCCGTGGTACCGGTGCAGATCAGCTCATGGCCTGCCAGAATTTTCCAGTTCCAATTGACCCATTCGAGCAGGTCTTTTTTACGGTTATCATGGGCCACAAGGCCAATTCTGAGTTTCTTTTTTGAAGCTGGCATATTTTGTTTTATCAGATAAATAATCAACAGTGAACCTGCCCTCCTCCGTCAAAGCCGCAGCAGGGCCAGGCAGTAATTATTGCTTCTTTTCCCCCTCAACCGGTAAGGCATTCAGCATTTCGAGGTACCTGCTGTAATATTTCTCATATAAGGTATCCAGAAATTCTTCTGCTTCCGCCTTACGCACATCGTAGCTTTGTTTGGCTTCCTGTTCACCACGTGGTGAAAACAAAGACGACCTGGACACCTCTTCCTCAATTTCCTTTGCAAAGAACGATCCTTCCAAAAAGTATTTCCTGTTGAGTTGCCATATCCTCACGGTCTGATCATCCGACGCCGAGGCAAAGCAGGTTCCCCTGTTATTGAACCGGATTGTATTCACGGCTCCTGTGTGCCCGGTAAAAGTCTGTATTTTCCGGCCTGTAGCGGTTTCCCAAAGAACAATATTTTTAAGTGCATCACAACTCAGCATGTGGTTTCCATCGGGGCTGAACTGTACATCAAAAACGGCAGCCTGGTGGCCCATAAAGGTTCTAACTATCTTACCGCTGTCAGCGCTCCACAACCTGATGGTTTTATCGGCCGAGGCCGTTGCCAGGTATTTGCCCGAAGGGTGGAAGTCAACCGCAAAAATATTTCCCGAATGGAGTTCCATTCTGCATTTTTCTTTACCGGTAGCGGCATCCCACAACCTGACCGATTTGTCAAGCGATCCGCTTGCAATCAGGGTGCCATCGGGGCTATAGCAAACCGGCAAGGCACTTCTTGAATGGCCGTCAAGAGAAAGAACCTGAGCGGCAGTTTTGTAATCCCACACCTTAATGTATTTCGCATAGGATCCGGCAATGATTCTCTGCGTTGAACTGTTGTAGTCCATGCTCCAGATATTGGTTGTGTAACTGCTGAACGTTCTGATGAGCTTGCCCTGCCTGTCAGTCAGTTTGATATCATTACCGCAAGCAGCCAGTATATCGCCCTCAGGTGTAAACTGAAGCGCTTTCACAGCAAATGAATTAGCTGTATTTCCGAGAATTTCCCCATTTTCGGGATTGATGAAATAAATCTGCTTATCATCACCTCCCGTGGCAAGCGTTTTGTCGTCGGCACTGAAGGCAATGGCTTTAACCGGCTGACTGTGCTTTTTGAAAACAAGGGCATTACTTTCATCCTGCTGTGCCATTGAGGGGAGTGCAGTCTGTGCAAGCAGAACAATGCAAAACGGCAACAGGCTGTGCTTAAACTTTGAGTTTCTCATGATAAATCAAATAATTTTCTTCGTCAAAAACTGCAAAGTATACGTTACTGATCCCCTGATTGTTTG
>CAYTNC010000225.1:0-4297 GCA_964438935.1 uncultured Bacteroidales bacterium | reverse complement strand
ACGATATGGAGAAACATCATTCAAATCAACACGCATACAAGTAACTAAAAACCAAATAGAGATTTCAAATATCAACTCTGAAACAAAAATTTAATACGACTTCACTTTGATTTACAAAGTACTTTTAAATAATAAATATATGGAAACAACAGGAAAAACAATCAACGGATTTTTCAATTCAGCAGGTTTCAAACTAGGGCTCATCGGAATACTTACCCTGTTTCTACTGATCCCGGCAAACCTGATCCTCGATCTGATCAGGGAACGCGAACAGCGGCGCAGTGAAACGGTACTCGAGGTAACATCGGTGTGGGGTAATGCGCAAACCATTCTGGGCCCTGTGATGACATTGCCCTACGAGGTAACCGTTAAGACGGGAAAAGACACTTACATCACTGAAACCCGGTATGCCCATTTTCTTCCCGAAGTACTTAAAATTGAAGGCACCGTGGAGCCGGAGGTACGTTACCGCGGAATATATAAAGTGGTTACGTACAGCACAAAACTTCGCGTTTCGGGAAACTTCGCCCCGGTTGATGCCACCGGGCTGAACCTGCCTGAAGCTGCTGTTATAAACCGGGCAGCCATATTTGAAATAGGCATTCCGGATATGCGCGGAATCAATAAAGATGTTTCGTTTCAATGGGGCGACACGGCGTTACCTGTAATTCCGGGACTTCCCAATACGCATATTGCTGCATCTGGGATTCATGCCAATGTCAGGCTTGATGCAAACCAAGCATCTTCCTTTTCATTTGAACTCGACCTGAATGGAAGTCAGTCTTTAAACTTCATCCCCATTGGAAAAGAGACCAACATTCATCTGACATCTACCTGGGCATCTCCCAGTTTTAACGGTGCCTTTCTGCCCGACAACAGAAAGATTGATGAAAAAGGGTTCCGGGCCGACTGGAACATACTGCAACTGAACAGAAACTATCCCCAGCAATGGATTGACGATCAGTATTCAGTTGATGAATCTTCATTTGGAGTGGAACTGCTTACACCTGTCGACACCTACCGTAAATCAGAACGTTCGGTGAAATACGCTATTCTTTTTATAGCCTTAACTTTTCTTGTTTTCTTTTTTGCCGAAGTAATGACCAAAACAAGAATTCATTTCATCAATTACCTGCTTACAGGTATTGCGCTCTGCATTTTCTACTCACTGCTTACCGCGCTGGCCGAACACATCAGTTTCACCCTTGCTTATGTTGCTGCCAGTGTGATCATCATTTCCATGATTGCCCTGTTTGCAAATTCGCTCTACAAAAAAAGGCAGGTTACACTCACCATAATCGGCACCCTTGTCGCATTGTATATATTCCTGTTTGTGATTCTGCAATTGATGGACTATTCGCTGCTGTTTGGTAATATAGGTCTGGTAATTATATTGGGTATCGTGATGTATTTCTCGCGAAAAATAGACTGGTATTTGCCTGAAAAAACCGAACCCGATAACGTCTGATGGCAAACTATAGGAAAATGGTATCTTTGACGAAAGTGTAAAACATATGGCACATGAAATTAAAAATTTCAGCATGCAGGCAAGGTTCCGGAGTTTCACCTACGCTTTCAAAGGGTTGAAACATGTGCTCAAAGCCGAACACAACATGTGGATACACCTGTCGGTGACCCTTGCAGTAATTGTTCTTGGCGCACTGTTAAAAATCAGCCGCTTCGACTGGCTTATTGTGATCCTTTGCATCGGTTTTGTGTTGTCAGCTGAAATAATGAATACCGCAATTGAGAAACTCACCGACAAGGTATCGCCTGAAAGAAACGAGGTGGCAGGATTGGTAAAAGATATTTCAGCCTGCGCGGTACTGGTTTCGGTGATCACCGCGGTAATAGCAGGTTTGCTTGTATTTGCACCCTATGTGATTGCATTGATGAAGCCAAGTTGACAACCTGTATGAATCCTATTTTTCCAGACCTGGCATGTTTATCTGCCAGGTCATTTTTTAATTCCGTTAAAATAAATAACTTTCCTTGATTGGTAAGCCCAGATGAATTATGCTGGAAGACTTTAAGAAATATCTTGTTGAGCATTGCGGTTGTTCGCTGAATAACAGGTTTCTGCTGACTGTCAGCGGAGGTATTGATTCAGTGGTTATGACGCATCTATTCATTCAGGCCGGTATTGATTTTGGTATTGCACACTGTAATTTCGGGCTGCGTGAAGAAGAATCCGAAGCCGACCAGGCTTTTGTAGAAGAACTTGCCCTGAAAACGAGCAAGCCTTTTTATCTGATCCGTTTCAATACCCTCGGATATGCCGCCGAACATGGGTTATCAGTTCAAATGGCAGCACGCGAGCTGCGTTACAACTGGTTTCATGAGATTGCTGAAAAGCACGAATTTGAATTCATTGCAGTTGCCCACAACCAGAATGATGTTGTTGAAACAGTGCTAATCAACTTTGCGCGGGGCACGGGAATCAGGGGGCTTACCGGAATCCATCCCCGGGTTGATCAAATTGTCAGACCTTTACTCTTTGCCTCACGAAGGGATATCGAACATTTTGCTGAAGTTGGGAAACTCTCCTGGCGTGAAGACTCATCCAACGCACATACCAAATACATTCGCAACCGGATCAGGCATGAAATCATTCCTGAATTTGTAATTATCAATCCGGCATTTCTTCCGAATGCCATTGACACCATTGGCAGGTTGGGGCAAACAGAATTGCTGTTGGATTATCTGATAGACGGCATAAAAAAGGATGTATATGCTGAAACCCGCGGCAAGGTGTTGATCAACATGGAAAAGCTTAAAAAATATCCGGCTACGGAAACGGTGCTGTATGAACTTCTCCGGCCTTTCGGCTGCAATCAGAGAAATATCAGGTCCATTGTTGACTCATTCGGATCAATACCGGGAAAGCAAATCATAACCAAAACCCACACTGTAACCAGAGACCGTTTGCAGCTGATCATTACCCGTAATACCCTGCCCGATCAGGCTGAACTATTGATTGAAGCTAAAACCCGAAGCATAAACAGTCCGGTAAATCTGGTTTTTAATAATTTGTTGAATCAGGATTTTAAGATTCCTACAACACCAAATTATGCCGTGTTGGATGCTGAGCAAGTGGAATTTCCCCTGACCTTGCGCAGGTGGAAGCCCGGCGACATCTTTCAGCCTCTTGGTATGAAAGGGAATAAGAAAGTCAGTGATTACCTTGTTAACAACAAAGTGCCTTTACCCGATAAACAGCATGTGTGGGTGCTGGAATCAAAAGGCCGGATCATCTGGCTGGTGAACCACCGGATTGATAATCGCTTCAAAATTTCCAGCAGCACACGAAATATATTGCTGATTGAGTTTATAGATTCAGAGCCGGAGCCTTATAACTTAGAGTAATACAAGTGATGGAAAAATACAACACAATTGAAAAGAAATGGATTGCATCGCTCAAAAGCAATGATCCCCATCTCATACTGCCTGTTTTGCTTGAAATCAGAAATTCAGGATCGGTTAACCTGTTGCCGGATTTGCTTGCTATGGTTAACAAAAATACGCCTCAGCAGGTGAGGAATGAAATCCTGAAATTCTTAATTGAAACAAAATCAAAGGAGGCAGCACCAATTATAGCGGAATCGCTTCATAGCAACGACTTTGGAGATTACCTTCCGGCTCTGGTGGCGGTCTGCTGGCAATCAGGGCTCGATTTCAGCAAGCACCTCCGGGTTTTTGCCGGCATTTTCATCAGCGGAGACTACCTATCGGCACTTGAATCATTCACCGTGATTGAGGAGTCAATACCCAACGCCACAGACAGCGATATTTTGGAATGCATTCGTTTTCTCAAAGAAGCAGAATGTATGGTGAGCGATGAAAAAATGCCGCTGTTCAATGAATTGAAAAAGGTGGTTGAGAGTTACTGAAAAAATCAACCACCAGGGTTAACTGCCCGGCATTCATGAATATCAATGATAATTCGAAAAATACTTCATAAACTGTGAGCGCTCATAATGTGACGGGTCAGGAATATTACTGATGTTGAGCTTACCACGAAAATCATCAATTGTCTTGAAGCTCTTTTTCTGCATCCAGGCCGCTATTTCGTCGTTCATTACTTTTATCTGTTCTACACCATTCTTATAAAGCACAGAACATACCTGCACTGCTTTGGCTCCGGCAAGCATGAGTTTAACAGCAGCTTTGCCATCGTGTACTCCGGTGGAGGCAGCAATGTCAATTTTCTCAACCTTGTCAGAGATAATCCCCACCCATCTTAATGACTGGCGGATATCTTCAGGCGAACTGAACACTCCCGCACTGGTTATCTTCA
>CAYTNC010000224.1:0-4308 GCA_964438935.1 uncultured Bacteroidales bacterium | reverse complement strand
ATTAGTAAAAGTCCTGAAAATAAGATGGTTTTGTTCATATGGTTGTGCTTTTGAATAGCGGAATAAGAGTGTAAAGATAGAATTTCCGGATGAAAAGTTAATACTGGATTCTGGATGTGTGGGTGTTGGGAGTTGGGATTTGACTGCCGCAGTATGCTGAGCCTGCCTGGATGCTGAGCGGAGTCGAAGCATGCTACTGCTGCTGCTACCGCCAATACTAAAAGCCCTTTTCAATTGCCGCCGGCTTCAGCCGGGGGTACCCAATGGCAATACCATATAATACCCGCTGCAAGCAGTGCATTGCCATGAGCATGGCTGTGCTTGCGGCGGTAATATATTCTTGTGTCTTTCTATCCCCGGGCTGAAGCCCGGGGATATTGAGGCCGGGACAATCTGATCAGTTATTAAAACCGGATGGTTCCGAGCGGACTGATGCTCATCAGGCAAACGTCATCTCCCATTTTCACACTTTTCAACAATTCAACATCCACTTCGCATCCGAAAGCTTTTTCGAAGAGGACCTTGCTGTAACCAGTTGTGCACTGGCACCAGGTATTGGTTTCAAGCCGGTCAACTTCAGCAAGCATTGGGCAGGGACAGAATGGAAACTGCAAATGAACTTTGCCGTTTTCGTAAGATAAACCGACAGCTTTTGCCTTTTCCTGACCGGCAAATTCTTCCAGATTGGAGGAAGACTTCATTAGTTCTCTTAATAAGGCCAGTTTTTCATCCATTCCATAACCGCACTGACAATGCATCCTGATTTTCTTTACTGTGGATGAATCGAAATTACTCTCCAGTCGTTTCATGGTATTTCTAACCCATGAAGGATTATCTTCCCGGTTGGCCATTACAATTTTCTGAGCGGTTGTTTCGTCGCTCACTTCTTTAACGGCATGATATAATACCTGCTCCTGAATTTTTCTGATGTCGTACATAAAATGTGATTTTTAAATGAGTTTCATTTGAGTTAAACTCATGATTAATACTGGTAAATTGGTAAATGTGAATCCGCTTTGTCATTTTGAAACAAGTGCCGAATTCTTTAAATTAAAGCAATAGCAAACCTTTTCGTGAACAAATTCCGAAAAAATGAAACATTAACCTGTGGTTTACTGAGGTTAACTAGGCGTTAATTACCAGTTTTAAAACGAATCTCATGAATAACTTTGAAATAATGGAATTGCAAAAATAGAATTATTTCCAAAAAAAAGTAAATGTAGCTGAATATTTCCGGCAGTTTCACGTTTGGAAATCAACCAGGGTACTACCGCAAATATCATTGACACCCGTTAAAAATATTATCTTTGGAAGTCAAAATACCAATACAAATCATTGCATCGTCATGAAAATAGAATTGAAAAAAGAATTTTCATACTCCTTACTTGTTCCAACCAGTATGGGTGTCAGAATTACTCCGGCAAGCGGGCAGCCTGTGCAAAGCAGTGAATTGTTCACCATGCAGGCTACCAGTGCCGAAACCAATGTGGCCAGTATTTCTTCCTATCTGGGTCTGCCGGTTAAGGTTCTTACTACATTCGTAAAAGACAGTCCGATTGCCCAGTTCATCAGGAACAACCTGGCCGGCCGGCACATGACTTATGAGGGCAGAGAAATAGCACAGGGAGGTCCCTGGGGCTACCGGCACCAGTTTAACATTGCCGACAGTGGTTATGGTTCACGCGGTCCCCGGGTGCTGAATGACAGAGCCGGAGAGGTAGGCCGCACGCTTAATGTAAAGGATTTTGATCTCGACCGGATTTTCGGCAAAGAAGGCGTTCAGGTTGTTCATCTTTCCGGTTTAATTGGAGCCCTTTCACCCGAGACGAGCAAGTTTTGTCTCGAACTTGCACGGGCAGCAAAGAAATACGGAACAAGGATTTCATTCGACCTCAATTACAGGGCTTCTTTCTGGAAAGACCGGGAAAGTGAGCTGCGTGCCATATTTACCGAAATTGCCAGTGTATCTGACATCCTGGTTGGCAACGAAGAAGATTTCCAACTCTGTCTTGGTATTGAGGGCCCTGAAGCCGGTGGCAAGGATATTGGCGGTAAGATACAGGGATTTAAAGGCATGATCGGCAATGTGAAAAAAGCTTTTCCGAATGCTTCGGTGTTTGCTACCACATTAAGGCAGGTAATTAACACAAACACCCATATGTGGGGCGCCATTATGCTGGTAGGTGACCAGTGGCATGTGGTGGAACCGCGTGAGATTCATGTACTCGACCGCATTGGTGGAGGCGACGGTTTTGTGGGAGGCATGCTGTATGCCATTCTGAAAGGATGGGAACCTCAAAAATGGATTGAGTTTGGCTGGGCCTCCGGGGCACTGGCAACTACCTTTCTTACCGATTATGCACAGCCTGCCGATGAGGAACAGGTTTGGAGCGTGTGGGAAGGCAATGCCAGAGTAAAGAGGTAATTATCAGAGGTCTTTCAGCGCTTTGTTATTCGGCGAATTCAGCAAGTCTTCGTAAAATGAATCAACTACTTTGCTGAGTTTGCTGAATTCTATGGATTCTTTGTCAAAAGTGACTTCCTGTCCCTTTTTGTCAAGTGCTTCAATGACATAACTAACAGTAAGTTTTGCCGGATCAGTTGCCGGCTGATAGCCTACTTCACGCACTTCGTGGGTAAGTGTTTCAATAATGATGCGCGCATTCAGCAGATCGTACAAGATATCGCGCACAATTCTTGTTGGTACACCTAGCTGTTCAGCAATTTCCGATGAATTCAACGGCGGTTTTCCATCAGAGAAGTTGGCTATGATTTTCTTAGAAACCAACAATTCCAACACCCTGCGTTGTTTGGCGCTTACCTGCATGTCTTCAGCTTCCTGTTCATAATGAGCTGCATTCTGGTAAGCATAGGATATTTCAGCTCCCAGCAAAACAATGAGCCAGCTGAATTCAAGCCACATCATTAACAAGGGCAATGCGGCAAAAGTTCCATAAATGGCGCCGTAGCTCGACAACAACGACTGGAAGTTCACATACCCCCACTGCAACAGTTGAAACATGGTTCCTGCAATAATTCCTCCAACCAGGGCGGGAAGAAAATTGACCTTTGTGTTGGGAACAATGATGTATATGAGCGTGAACACAAACCATATCAGTGTGTATGATATGAGGGTAACCATTATTTTCAGTACCGAATCGAGGTAATGAAGAAACGGAATGCTATCGGATATGCTTGATAACTGAGATACATTGAAACTGCTGGCAATGATCAGAAATACAGGGGCAATGACCAGGAGGGATATGTAATCGGTAAATTGCCGTGAAATCATCCTGGATTTTTTAATCTGCCAGATGTTATTGAATGAACTCTCTATGTTACCCAGTACTTTTAACACCGACCAGAACAGGATGATCACACCAATTCCGGCGATGTATCCTGAATTAATACGACCAAGATATCTTTCAACAAACTGCAGCAGAACATTCAGTAATTCCTCCTGACCGGCAAGCTTCTCTGTGATAATTGCATTCAGCCGGTCTTTCATTCCAAATCCCTGGGCAACGGCAAAGATCATGGCAAGCAGGGGCACCAGGGAGAGCAGCGTGTAATAGGACAATGCGGAAGCTCTGAGTTGGATTTTATCTTTATTAAAGCCTTTAACAGCAATAAAGAAGATCTTGCCAAGCCTTACAAAGAAGCTGAAAACCGGATGTTTGTCCTTGGTAGATATTTTCCAGATATCCTTCTCAAAAAACTGGACTGCCTGTTGAATAATGTTTTTTTTCATTTTCATACTTCCTGATAAAAGTACTATTTTTTATATATTTACGCTGAATAGTCCAATAGGTTTTACATGTCCCCTCTAAATCTCGAAAATAAGAAAATCCTCATCGTGGAAGATGATGATTTGAGTTTTCTTTATCTCAATCATATCCTGTTGCTTACGAAAGGCACATTTATCCGGGAAAAAAAAGGCATTGATGCCATTGAACGGTTTCGCAGCGATGCCGCATTCGATTTGATTCTTATGGACATTCAATTGCCGGACATGGATGGAAAGCAGGTAACCCGTGAGATCAGAAAGATGGATGGTCATATTCCAATCATTGCACAAACTGCGTCCCGGTCAAGCCTGGAAAGAGATCATATGTTGGAAGCCGGGTGTACAGATGTGCTTACCAAGCCGTTTTCCATGGATGAGTTGTTTGCAATGCTCGGGAGGTATATGGGACCAGTCTCCTAGTCTCCGAAGTCTTCGTTATTCGTTATTCGGTGTTCGGTGTTCGGTGTTCGTTATTCGGTGTTCGGTGTTCGGTGTTCGTTATTCGGTGTTCGGTGTTCGGT
>CAYTNC010000223.1:0-4315 GCA_964438935.1 uncultured Bacteroidales bacterium | reverse complement strand
AGGGCGTTCGCGAAGGCTACGAAGGCGGATTCGGCAGCAAAAACCTGTCGGCCCCACAAGCCAGTCTGATGGCCATTCTCTCAAAAGGTATTGTGGGTGGACAAATGGCGTGGCCGCTGATCATCGCCGGCATGCTCATGGGAATCGGCTTCATCATGATGCAAGTTAAGAGTCCCATGCTGGTTTGCGTGGGTATGTACCTGCCGCTCGATACTACATTTGCCATCTTCCTGGGTGGCATCATCAAGGGCTGGGTGGATCAGATCACCGAAAAACGTAAGTTCACAGCCCCACAGAAAGTAAACGTAGAAAATATCGGCGTGCTACTGGCATCGGGTCTTATTGCCGGTGAGGCATTAATGGGACTGGTCATTGCCATATTCGCAGTGGGAGATATTTTCCTGTACGACCTGTTCTCTTTCTTCCAAAATCCCCCATTCTGGATCAGCCTTATTGTGCTGGCTCTTATCGGCCTTCTGCTGATCAGGATCCCGGTTAAAAATGCCGGCGCGCCTGATGCCCCCATGCCACCTAGTGCCATGTAGGCTATCTGGTTCTCAAATTTGCTTCTGTAAATCATCATTCCCTTCAAGCGGTCGTCAGACCCTTGAAGGGTTTGTTTACCTGAATCACAATGCACCATGTTTAAAAAGCCCAAGCACGCCAACTACCTCGACATGGTTCCTGTACGAAACGTGCAGGAATTCACCGAAGATGCTGACAGAAAAATCACGCTGCTGGTTCCCAAATTCAAAAGTACCTGGATGACCAAATGGCTGATATCTCCCCGGCGGTCAAAACACTTCAGGATACACCTCGATGAAACGGGAAGTGAAACCTGGCGGCTGATTGACGGACAAAGAAATGCTGGTGAAATTTGCGAACTGGTTTTTAAGAACAACCCCGGCATCGGCCAACCGGGTGATCAGCCTGAACTGCGGCTGACCAAATTTCTGAGCCATCTTTATAAAAGCCGTTTTATCATTTTTAGGTAAAGCTGGTTCATCCATCCATCAGTTGATTGTTTTACCTAATAATTATTAACAATCGGGGTTAATATCACGGCTGGTCGTGATCCTTCCAAACAATTTTTCTATTTTTGGAAATCGTGAAGTATACTGCAGTCCCATTGGCGCCTTAGAAGGTTCGATATGGGCTGTCAACACAGGTTGCATGCCGAAAGAATGAATAGAAAGGATTAATTGTTAACAGAAAAAGTATGGAAAAACAAATCATCAACAGCTACTCCGATTTTGAAAAATATAGCGGAAAGCTTATTGGTATGTCCGATTACTATCAGATTACGCAGGAGCACATCAATATGTTTGCCGATGCCACCATGGATCACCAGTGGATCCATGTCGACACGGAAAGGGCAAAAAAAGAAAGTCCCTATGGCACCACCATTGCACACGGCTACCTGAGTGTATCCATTCTGCCACATCTGTGGTGTCAGATCGTTCAGGTAAACAACCTCAAATTGATGGTAAACTATGGCATTGAAAGTCTGAAATTCAACCAGCCGGTGCTGGTAAACAGCGAAGTGCGCCTGGTAGCCAACCTGAAGTCAATTGTTAACCTGAGAGGCATTACCAAGGCTGTGATTCAGGTTGTACTTGAGATTAAAGGCAACCCGAAACCTGCCTTCGAGGGCGCCATGATCTTTTTATACCATTTCATTTGAAAATTGATTCATTAAACTCAACTAGTTTTTGAATGATCAACTTCGGTGCAGTCAACAAAAAATCATCTTATATCCAACTCCATGAACGGTTAGGATGATCTTGGGGTTATTGGCATCGGCTTCAATTTTCTGCCGCAACTTCAGAATGAAATTATCAACTGTGCGGGTGGTAATTTCATAGTCAATGCCCCAAACCTTGCTCATCAGGTCGTCGCGGTCTACCGTTTTTCCTGCATTGGAGTACAGGTAATGCAGTATTTCAAATTCCTTGTGCGACATACGTACATCCCCTTTACTATCAGATGCCGTGTAATTTCTGAAATTCACCTTCATAGCGCCAATCTGAATGTCTTCATCATCATGCGATTCCCCATTGGTGTCGGGCGATCGCCTTAATATAGCCTTAATTCGTGCCAGCAATTCACGCAGGCTGAATGGCTTGGTGATGTAATCATCAGCTCCAAGTTCGAGTCCGAGCACCTTGTCGATTTCCTCGCCCTTGGCTGTAAGCAGAATGATGGGCGTATTCACTCCTTTTTTCCGAGCTGTTTTGCATATGTCGAACCCCGACACTTCCGGGAGCATCACATCCAGCAAAATGAGGTCGTATTTCCCGCCGGCCACCTTTTCAAGTCCTGTCTTTCCTTCCATGGCGGTGTCCACTTCATATCCCTCAAATTCCAGGTTGTCTTTCAAACCTGTTATCATGTTCAGCTCGTCCTCAACAATCAGTATCTTTTTCATAATCCTTCAGGTTGCTTTATCGGAAATAAAAGACGTAACATAGAACCGGTACCGGGTGTGCTTTTAACATAAATCTCACCCCGGTGGGCGTCCATAATATGTTTCACAATGGCCAAACCCAAACCGGAACCTTTCACCCGGTTGGCCAGGTTTTTTTCGGTTACCCGAAAAAACTTGTCGAAAATATACTTCTGATCCTTCTCCGAAATGCCGATACCGTGATCTTCCACCTCCAGGTACATGAAATGCCCGTCGGTTCCCGTTCTTATAGCTATGGTTTTTTGCTCTTCACTGTATTTCATGGCATTGTCAATCAGGTTCACCAGTGCATCGGCAATGGCTTCGCGGTCAGCGGTAATCATGGGCAGGTTGCAGTCGGGTTCGTAGGTAAACGTGAAACCCTTGTTCTCAAGAGTATATCGGAAAGAGGCTATGGATTTTTCAACAACTTCGTTCAGATCGGTACTGGTAAAACTGTACTTCCGCTTGTTGTTCTCAATCTGCGAAAAGCTCAGTATACGGTTCACCATGGCCGACAGGCGCGAGGTCTCGTTCAGGATCACCGTGTAATATTCTTTGATCTTTTCGGCGCTTTTTACCCTGCCCATCTCCAGGGTTTCAATATACATGCTGATTAGTGCCAAAGGGGTGCGAATTTCATGTGACACGCTCGATACGAAATCGCTTTTTAGCTGCGAGAGCTCCACCTGTTTGCGGATATTTCGGAATATGAGCCAGGCTCCTGCTAGTAATATAAGATCCATAATCAGGATCAGGATCAGGTTCTCCCTCGACCGCTCCCTGGCCAAATCCGCAACGGTAATGTCTTTGAGCTCAATGCCCATCAGGTAGTTTTTCAGAAGCCAGAACGGCTTTTTGTACTCTATATTTCCCGGGCTCAACTTTTTGTTAGAGGAATAGAAAGGCTGATTTTCCCCTGCCCGGAAGGCAACAATATGAAACTTGCCACGGGCAACTTCCTGTATTTTCGGATCGAGCAGCTGGCTGATGAATTTTTCGGGATCCAGCACCATCACATTAATCACATCCTGATCCGCTACCCGGGTTAAGAAAACAAGCTTCTGATTTTGAATATCCGTGCTGTCGAGCGTTTCAATCTTGCGGTAGCCGCCTCTCAGGTAGGTTTGCAACCGCCTGATGCGGTCGCGGTTTTCCTTTAACTGTGCCGTAATTTTCTTTAGCGACAAATTGTTGCCGTTTAACGGGGCAACTACCGACTGTAATTCCAGGTTTGTATTGAACTGAAACAGATTGATTACCGATGCATTTTCCTCCATCAGCCTGTTCAGTCTTGTTTCTGATTCCGTACCCGGATTGTTGAAGATATTTTCAATACGGCTGGCCAGGTTGCTCATGATGTCGTCTGAGTACTGGTTGATGGAGAATAGAATGGCTTCTAGCTGGTTGGTGTATATTTCCTGAATTACCTTTTCGTTTTTCCGCTGGTTGCCCAGTTCAAAAACCGAAAATACCACAACCGGCAGTATGATAATGGCCGTAATCAGCAGGCCTATCTTTCTCAGCGACGAATTCATGTAGTAATTCTTTGTTTAAATATCACTATTGTCCGGTATAAATTTATATCGTCCCATACGGGACTTATCTATTAATGTTAATCTTTTATCTACCAATATGATGTCCCTACGGGACGGTTCCGTTAGGAACCAAATATTGGTAGAAAAGTAAAACCACCTCTCAACTCTCAAAGTCCCGTAGGGACGCAATAGATATTGGACTTCATTTAATTCGAGAAATTTTATTCGGACAACAATGTTTAAATATATACAAAATTCGAATCATACTATATGTGAAAAAAGGAAAGGAGCAAGTCCTCCAACCGCTCCTTTCACGTAACCAATAAAAAGG
>CAYTNC010000222.1:0-4386 GCA_964438935.1 uncultured Bacteroidales bacterium | reverse complement strand
ACCTGAAAATATTCCGGAGGCTCCCCAACGGGGTTTTCCATCGCCCTGCTACTGCTACTGCCGCTGCTACTTGTCCCTCGTCTCTTGTCCCTTGTCCCTATTTTCATATCTTTGCCCCATAACCCCACATATATGAACACCCCCAAAGAGGTCATACTGCTCAACATTTCCGGAGAGGACAAGCCCGGGATCACCTCCACGCTGACACACATCCTGGCGCAATACAACGTGTCCATCCTCGACATCGGCCAGGCCGTGATTCACGACGAGCTGTCGCTCGGCATCCTGTTTGAAGTACCCCGCGAAAGTAATTCGTCGTCGGTGCTCAAAGACCTGCTGTTCCGCTCTTACGAGCTGGGCGTGAATGCCAAGTTCACCCCCATCACGCTCACCGACTACGAAGAGTGGGTGGGCATGCAGGGCAAGGAACGCTACATCGTCACGGTAATTGCCCGCATGATCAGCTCGCAGCACATTGCCCGCGTGTCGGAGATCATCCACCGCCAAAACCTGAACATCGACATCATCAACCGGCTCAGCGGCCGGCCGTCACTCCGTAACGGCGATCCGCACGCCATTGCCTGCGTTGAGTTTTCGGTTCGCGGCACACCGCGCGATAAAGACATGATGCGTCGTGAATTCCTCGACGCCGCGCACGACACCGGCATCGACATCGCCTTCCAGGAAGACAACATATACCGCCGCAACCGCAGACTGGTCTGCTTCGACATGGATTCCACGCTCATACAATCCGAAATGATCGTGGAACTGGCCAAAATGGCCGGGGTGGGCGACCGCGTGCACGAAATCACCGAAGCCGCCATGCGCGGTGAACTAGATTTCAAGGAAAGCTTCCGCCAGCGGGTTGGTTTGCTGAAAGGACTCGACGAAAGCGTGATGCGTGAAATTGCTTTTAAAATGCCGGTTACCGAAGGCGCGTCACGCCTCATCGGCACCCTCCGGAAATACGGTTTTAAAACAGCCATCCTGTCGGGCGGCTTCACCTACTTCGGCCGCTTTCTGCAGCACGAACTGGGAATCGACTACGTGTTTGCCAACGAACTCGAAATTGCCGGCGGCAAACTCACCGGGAATTACGTGGGCGATATTGTTGACGGACCGAAAAAAGCGGAATTGCTTAAAAACCTGGCTTTCAAAGAGGGTATTCACCTCGACCAGGTGATTGCCGTGGGCGACGGTGCCAATGATTTGCCCATGCTGAATCTGGCCGGTCTGGGCATTGCCTTTCATGCCAAGCCCAAGGTGAAGGAGAACGCCCGGCAGGCGATATCCACCATCGGCCTCGACGCCATACTGTATTTGATGGGTTTCCGCGACCGCGAGCTGAAATAGTCCTTTCCTGAAGAATAAAGAATTTCTCGCAGCATATTTCTCACAAATTTTAAAAATTTCTCGCAGATTTTCGCAGATTGAGCAGATTCCGCAGACGTGCCGGCACTGCCGAAACGCGTCATTGCGAGGAAGGAGGCACGACGACCGAAGCAATCCCTTCGCTGGGCGTAGTTTTGGTAACCATTGCCGTCAACTTAGCGATCTGATAAATTGATTACGCCCTTTCAGGGCTTATGTTTGAGAGTTTACCCAATAACCCAGGGTTTCACCCTGGGCTAATGCTATAATGCCCTTTCAGGGCTCAAAAGCTGCATAAGTTTATGCCCTGAAAGGGCATCAGCAATAGCCCAGGGCAACGCCCTGGGTAAAGGACAACACATTGAATATAAGCCCTGAAGGGGCGTAAGCTTTTCTTAAGTTGACGGCTATGGTTTTCGTAACTACGCCCACTGTCCCTGTCTTCTGTCTTGGATCTTGGATCTTGGATCTTTGATCTTGGTTCTACTCTTCCCTTGTCTTGGTTCTTTTTTGTATCTTTGTACAAATTCCATTCAAGTGCCTGAAGTCTTTAGAAAATTAGGATTTGTTTTTTTCTTCTATGCCAATGAAGGCCAGGAGCCCATGCATATACATGTAAGGAAGGCCGGAGGTTTTGCAAAATTCTGGCTTGAACCCGTGGAATTGGATTTTGCGCAGGGCTTAAAAACACAGGATTTGAATAAATCAGAAGAATTAATACAGGAGAATCTGCAATTAATTAGAGTAAAATGGTATGAAGTATTTGGTAGCTGAATTAACAGTAAAGGCAATTAAGGCCTGGTATGAAAGCCATCAGATTTGCATAAAGCTTGAGGATGAGCGGGAAATCCGGTTTCCGGTATCAAAAAACAAAATCCTCATTGATGCTCCTATTGATAAAGTATCCGACATAGAGATCATTTGTGGCGGAACAGGCTTGCACTGGCCGCAGCTTGATGAAGATTTAACCGTTTCAGGCATACTCGAAGGACGATTCGGACAATAATTTCCTCGTTCCCTGGCATATCTCCGCTCGGCGAAGTCTTCAGACTTCATCGCTTGTCATATTGTTAAGTGAAATTAGCATCATTTCGTCAGCATGCATTCGGGAGCTTCGCCCCGAAGCCCTTTGTCACTTTTGGCTACAGCGCCAAAAGTAACCAACCTGCCTGCCACCGCTAAGCCCAAGCCAGGCAGGCAGGAAGCGCCGCCGCTGCTGATAAAAGGCTAAAAATCAATTCACACGCTACACAAGAAAATAAACTCTCCCGATTAAGAATTCTGTGAATTTCAGTGCCTGAAATTCTACAGATTCTAAACCGGGATCAAACATATTTTCTTATCAGCATTTGTTTAGCAGGCAAGCCTGCCTGCCGCACACAGCCCTAGCCAGGCAGGCAGGCCTGCGTTGAATTGATTTTATTCACGCCTTTTCTCAGAGGCGGATCGCGCTACTTCAGTGGTGCTGATTCATTGATCTAAGTAAACGATTGTGTTCAAGGCATTGCATTTCAATAAGTCAAAACAATAAAAACCCAATAACATTACCACAACGAGTGCGGAGCAATATAAAAAATTCCTAATTGAGACGTTGTGCCGTTCAAACGGAGTCGAGGCACGAGACGGAGTGCGTTCACAACGTCAGTCCTCTTTGGTTACTTTCTGTGACGACAGAAAGTGACAAAAAGAAAGCTTTGCCCATCGATGGGTGTATTTTTGGTAACTACGCCCACTGTCCCTGTCTTCAGTCTTAGATCTTGGATCTTAGATCTTAAATCTTGGTTCTACTCGCCCCCGCAGATCGCGCCGACCTGCCTACCGGCAGGCAGATTAAGCAGACCTGCCTGCCGTTAGGCAGATTTCGCAAATTATTCGTATATTTACCTGTTGCATATGATCACGGCATATGAAAGCTTCCAATAATCAGAAAAACCTGCCGACCAGTTTCCGAAAATACTTTTGGGATGTAGTTTTCGCAGACTTATCTTTTGAAAAGAATCCGCGTTTTATTGCTGAAAGGATTCTGAATTACGGTAATGAACAGGATATTAAATGGTTATTATCTAATACCGATACAGCTGTTCTTAAATCAATAATTAACAAAAGCCGGAATCTGAATGCCAAAACAAGGAATTATTGGCAGATCATGCTGGCCTAACCTTATCGGGCATGATGAATGATCAGTTTCACCTGGAAGTATTACCAGAAACACAACAACATTTGCTGGATACATTATCTGCTCAGCCTTTTATAAGTGATTTCTATATGGCCGGAGGAACATGTCTTGCCCTTCAGATAGGGCACAGGCAATCTGTTGATTTTGATTTTTTTATTCCCTCGGATTTCAGCACTTCAGCAATTGTTAATAAACTCGCAGAAATTGGCAGTTACGAACGTGGAAATGAAGAACGCAACACCATCAATGGCAGTCTGAATGAGGTCAGAATTTCTTTCTTTGGTTACAAATATAGAATAATTGAAGATTTCAAGGTTTATAAGGGCATTCAACTGGCCGGACTGAAGGATATTGCAGCTATGAAACTGGAAGCTATTGCCGGAAGAGGCAGTAAAAAGGACTTTTTTGATATATACTTTCTTTTACAGCAGTTTTCTCTAGAGGAGATTTTTTCATTTCATGCGCAAAAGTATGGCATTGGTCTAAGCAACCAGTACCATCATCTGAAATCACTTGTGTATTTTGCAGATGCCGAAGAAGAAATCATGCCGGTTATGTTACAGCCGGTAAAATGGCCCGATGTAAAAAGCCGGATACTGTCCGTTACAAAAGGGTTTCAAATAATTTAAGCCGCTGCTGCTGAACGTAGCGATGTCCCCCTTTGGAGAGCCTGTCCCGAGTTATCGGGAGGGCAGGGGGAGGACTTTGTGACTGCTACTGTCTTCCGTCTTGGATCTTGCATCTTGACTCTGATTTGCCACTGCTGAAACGCGTCATCCCCCGCTGATCTTCAAGTCTTCAGGTCTCCTGGTCAAGACTGTCTTCAGGTCTGGTTGTCT
>CAYTNC010000221.1:0-4396 GCA_964438935.1 uncultured Bacteroidales bacterium | reverse complement strand
TTTGAAGAAGTGAAGTAATTTTATATAAGTGTGTTAATTGTGAAGCTGTACCCCCCGGGGTGCAGCTTTTTTTATAAATATCTTTCATTTTTGCTATCTTTATCACCAATAAACCATTGTATGAATTATTTGAAAATCATTTTCATTCTGTTGTTTTTTCCGGCAGTCGGCATATTTGCACAACAGGACACCATTTATAACCAGACTGATGCAAAGGGTCTGAAACAGGGATATTGGAAAAAAGCCTATCCAAACGGCAGGATGATGTACAAAGGCTTATTTAAGGACAACAAGCCTGTTGGAGAAATGCGTCGTTATTATGAATCGGGGGCTCTAAGAGCCATATTGTATTACAGCAATACAGGAGAGCATGTGCGCGTCCGTGAATTTTACCAAAGCGGGAAGATCGCTGCTGAAGGCAATTACGTAAATTCAAAGAGAGACAGCACATGGGTTTACTATAGCTTTTACAGCGGATCAGTTACCTCGCGTGAGTCTTATAGTATGGGTGTACGGCATGGCATGATAATCAATTATTACCCAAACGGCGAGGTGTCAGAAAAAATTGAATGGAAAAATGGCAAAAAATCAGGCCTTTGGGAACAATACTTTGGGGGAAACATACTTCGGTTGAAATCAGGTTACATAGACAATAAGCTGCAAGGAGATTTCATAGTTTATTATGCCAACGGTGAACCCAATGTGCAGGGAAAATATGTGAATGATCTCCGGGAAGGCAGATGGATTTTTTATGAGGAAGATGGCACTCTAGCCAGAGAACTTGTTTACAAGCAAGGCAAATCTGCCGATGAAGCAAAGCTTGAAAAGGAACAACAGGAGCTGTTCAAACAGATCGATGAAAACATGGGTAAATTTGAAGAACCCGATGAAACTGATTTTCTTGGGCCATCTGCAAAATAGGCCAAACAGGACGCATGAAGTAATCCGACTTGTTGCGGCATGCTGGTTGCTGTTGATGTTTTCATTAACCCGGTTGCCGGCACAGGAAGGTGTTGAGCTTACGGCACTATTCAGGTACCATGTGTCATTTACCGACAAACTTCACTCACCCTATTCGGTTGAAAATCCAACGGAATTTCTTTCACAGAAGGCCTTGGAAAGAAGGCAGAAACAGGGCATACCGATTGTTTACAACGATCTTCCCGTATCCCGCCTATACATTGACAGCCTGGAACTTGCAGGAGCACAGGTTCTCCACACTTCCAGGTGGCTCAATGCAGCCACCATACGCGCAACAGACAGCCTGACACTAAAAAGGATAGCCAAGTTCAGTTTTATCAAAAAGAATGAGACCTTACAAGTACCTTTAAAGAAGGGCAATTCCTTAACGAAGATGCCATCAGGCATAAAGGAAGCAATTGCACCTTCCACACTTGAATATGGATCCTCATGGCTGCAGACTGCCGTTCATAACGGCCAGTACATGCATCAGCAAGGATATACAGGTAAGGGAATCACCGTTGCCGTGCTGGATGCCGGCTTTTCTTATGCCGACCGGCTGCCTGTTTTCAATAATCTTTGGGAACATGGCAGGATTCTTGGAACACGCAGCTTTGTTTCACCCGGGGAAAGTGTTTTCGACCATTCAACACATGGAATGTCTGTCCTTTCCGTCATCGGCGGTTTCATACCCGGCGAACTGATTGGTTCGGCACCTGATGCCTCCTTCTGGCTAATACGTTCCGAAAATGCATTCTCGGAATTTATTATTGAAGAGGATAACTGGATTGCAGCCGCTGAATTTGCTGACAGCGTAGGGGTAGATGTGATCAACACCTCGCTGGGTTATTCCAGGTTCGACTATGATTTTCAGGATCATCAATATTCCGATATGGATGGCAATACTACCCGCATCTCAAGGGCTGCTGACATTGCCGCCTCAAAGGGCATACTGGTTGTGGTGAGTGCGGGTAATGAGGGTAATTCCGAGTGGAAATACATCACTGCCCCTGGTGACGCCGACAGTGTGCTCACCGTAGGAGCAGTTGACCCGTATCTAAATGTGACTGAATTCAGCAGTCGCGGACCCTCATCGGACAACCAGGTAAAACCTGAAGTAATGGCTATTGGGGAAGGAATTTATGTGGCCCGAACCGATGAAACAATCCGACCCGGTAGCGGAACGTCTTTTTCAGCGCCCCTGATCACCGGCCTTGCGGCCTGTCTCTGGCAAGCCAACAGGGAGGCATCGGCAATGGAAATCCGCCAGGCAATCTGCGAAAGTGCTGATCGCTACAATCAGCCCGATGATGAATTTGGTTATGGAATTCCCGACTTCAACCTGGCCAACATGCTGCTGAAAATGGGACAAGAGAACAGTACAGTTGACAAAGTTGTAACCCTGTTCCCAAACCCCTTCAACAGCTTGCTGTATGTGGTATTTAGAAATACTACAAGTGCCCCGGTAGATATCTCACTTTACGATATTTCGGGAAAAGAAATGCTGCATGCGTTTTATCCGCAGGTTGGGGGCAGAAATTACGTGAAGCTTGAAGGTGAATTAGCCGGGCTCCCCAGGGGGGCATACATAATCAGAATCAGGTCAGGTGCACTTTCTGAAAATTGTAAATTGTTCAAATTCTGACCAATGGACAAAAAGGCAGTATCACTATACGATTTACTGGAACAGGTAAAATCAGCCTTTAAAAAGGCGCTGCCTTTCTCATACTGGATCGTAGCCGAAATAAGCGAACTGAAGGTTAATTACAGTGGTCATTGCTACCTGGAACTTATTGAAAAAGAAGAAACCAGCGAAACCATCCGGGCCAAAGCCAGGGCTACCATATGGGCCTCGGTATTCAGGATGCTTCAGCCCTATTTTGAAAGTGTTACCCGGACACGCCTGGCAGCCGGCATGAAAGTGATGATCAAAGTGACCGCCGAATTTCATGAGCTTTACGGATTCAGCCTGAATGTTTCAGACATTGAGCCCTCCTTTACTATTGGCGAACTGGCCAGACAGAAACTGGAAGTAATCAGCAGGTTGAAATCAGAGGGTGTTTTTGACATGAACAGGGACCTGGTATTTCCTGAAATTCCGCGGAGAATTGCGGTCATCTCATCAAAAACCGCTGCAGGTTTCGGAGATTTTAAAGACCAGCTCATAAAAAACCCCTTCGGCTACCGGTTTAATATCCGGCTTTTCCCTGCAGTAATGCAGGGTGAAGAAGCAGAGCAATCCATTATCAGTGCAATGGACAGCATTTTTGCAAACGAAGATTCCTACGACATCATTGTAATGATCAGGGGAGGTGGCTCCCAATCAGATCTTAATTGCTTTAACAGTTACCTGCTTTGTTCGCACATCTGCCAGTTTCCGATGCCGGTGCTGACGGGAATCGGGCACGAACAGGACGAAACCATTGCCGACCTGGTGGCTCATACCCGTTTGAAAACGCCAACAGCAGTCGCCGAATATTTGATTGATTGTTACCGCGAGGTGGACGATGCCATCAATGAACGGTCGGTCAGCCTGAATGACCTGGTAACACAAAGGGTAGAAGATGAAAAGGAAAAGCTGGACCGGATGTTACTGAAGCTTAAACCTGCTGTGAAGGAAAAACTCACAAATCAGAAACGGAATCTGCAATTACTGGGGGTTAATTTAAAAAACCACGTCAGGCAGCATCTGTTAAAAGAATCCCAAACCACCGGTTCCCGAAAAGTACGCCTGAACAGCGTTACCAGGGAATTCATGAACAACCGAAAGCACAGGCTGGACCTGCTTGAGAAAAAGAAAAACTATTTAGATCCTTTTCTGATTCTCAAAAGAGGGTATTCCATTACCTACCATAACGGCAAAGCGTTGAAGAGTTCCGGTTTGGTATTAAAGGATGAGATTATTGAAACCAGGCTTGCAGAAGGTAATATAAAAAGTAAAACCATTTAATGCCGCAACATGACAAAAAAACAGATTTCCTATTCCGAAGCTATCGCTGCCATTGATGAAATACTGGAGCAAATTGAAACCGGTGAGCTTGACGTGGATGAACTGGCCGAAAAAGTCAAACAGGCATCTGAATTACTAAAGATATGCAAGAGTAAATTATTCAGCACTGAAAAAGAGGTTGACAAGGTACTGAAAGCAATGGAGGGTGAAGAATAGTTGGTCCGGTTCACGCCGTTCTTTTTTGAGATCGCTTAATAACAGAAGTTACTCCATAAAGAAGCACTATCAGCAATGCAAAAAATGAGGCACTGCGCCCAATGTAATCGCCGTTTCTGACATAAAACGTGAGCCTGTCATTAACATTCAAATCACCTTTGATGGCACCCCGCTGCCACCATCCCAGCTGCTGCATGACTTCGCCCCGCTGGTTAATCAGGCAGGAAATACCGGTGTTTGCCGAACGGGCAATACTTCTGCGGGTTTCAA
>CAYTNC010000220.1:0-4422 GCA_964438935.1 uncultured Bacteroidales bacterium | reverse complement strand
GCAAGATGCTGAACATGAAAAACCGGCAGTTGTTTCTCCCTGAAATTTTGAAGAACAAGCCTGGCGTTCATCACGGCTTCCGTACTGTTTACAAGGGGATTGGAGCCTTCCGGGAAATAGTCGTTCTGTATATCTATAAGAAGTAATGCAGTATCTTTCATTGGATTTAATTTTTTTCACTATTGTCCGGCAAAAATTTATATCGTCCCATACGGGACTTAACTTTAAATGTTAATCCTTTATCTACCAATATGACGTCCCTACGGGACGGTTCCGTTAGAGCCTGTCCCTCTTTTGCGGGAAACCAAATATGGGTAGAAAAGAAAAGCCACCTCTCAACTCTTAAAGTCCCGTAGGTACGCAATAAATCTTGGTCCATATATAATTTGAAAAATTTTACCGGGGCAACAATGATTTTTTTGTAAATTTAATATTTTAAGATATTATTACCGAATGTATCAGAAGGATTATATATTGCGCATGATTGAGATGCTTGGTGATTTACTGCGTGCATTTTTTGGAATGATAACGAAGGGTCAGTTTGAGCAGGCAGAAAAATTGTTGCACGAGGCATATCTTACCACACTAAGAAAAGATGCTTCTTTCTTTCAGCAGATTCCAATTGAAAAATTAACTACTGAGCTAATTCAGGAACATAATTTTACCGACTCGCACCTTGAAATACTTGCTGAACTTATGTTTGCAGAGGCCTCCCTGCTCTATTCAAAAAATAAAAAACTGGAAAGTCTTCCGTTTTATCACAAGTCATTAGTGCTTTTTAAATTTGTGAATGATGCTTACCGCGCTTATTCCGGCGACAGGATTGAGAAAATGGAAACGATAACGAAAAGACTGTCTGAAATAGAGAATTCATAATTCGCAATTATTTTCGGGATGCAACAGATCCCTTGTTCTGACTGATCTGCAAGAGTGCCTTCAGAAACTTTTCTAATAAACTTATTCTTTTAAAAAAAATCACTTCCCTCCCGGCGTGAATTGGCGCGACTTCTTCATTGTCATCAGGTAAAAGTTTGGATGATATTTTTTTTGAAATACATTTCCTCTTAAGTGAACGACTGATTTGTCGTGCAACACAGATGCATGTTAATTTGCAGATAGGCCTGCTTTTTGTTTTCAGAAAAATTCCATCACGCTGAATCAATTATTAATGCTGATTTGCAAACATTATTCAACATGCTTCGTATGATACCGATAGAGTAATTAACAGGGTATGAGAGTCCGGGATGCTCTTAATTCGGGCAGTTCATCGCCGATAAGAATATTAATTGTGAATAACTTTAGTGTTATTGTTTATTATTATTCCTCGTATGTTGTTAATTTAGTGTTTGAAAGTTAGTTACTTTTTAAAATTTATGAGCCCGGCTTTAAATGATTCTTATAATTTCATAACAGGAATTGCCGGCCTGAAACTCTGAACTGACCTGTATAACCTTAAATCTAATAACATGAGCAATTCATCAAAAAACAAACAAAACAGCTTTTTAAACAAAGCTAAAAAGCTTTTTGACCAAGCTGAAGATTTTGTCGGGGATAAACTCGATGATTTTGATAAAAGTGATATGAAGAAAAAAACTTGAAAAATTCGCTGATAAAGCGGAAGACAAAACCGAAGATGCAGTGAAGAAAATAAAAAAAATGGGAAAGAATATTCTTAACAAAGCCGAGAATAAATTTGAAAAATTAAGTAGTAATAAAATGGAAAAACCAAAAACCAAAGCAGCCAGTGCTAAAAAACCTGCTGCAAAAGCAAAAACGACTGTTGCAAAAAAAGCAACAGCAGCTAAGGCAAAAAAGACCGTAGCAAAAAAAGCAACTGCAACTAAGAAGCCGGCCGTAAAAAAGGCTACTGCAACCAAAGCAAAAAAGGCCGTAGTAAAAAAAGCAACTGCTGCAAAACCCAAGAAAGCTGTTGCTAAAAAAGCAACTGCAACCAAAGCAAAAAAGACTGTTGCTAAAAAAGCAACTGCTGCAAAACCTAAGAAAGCTGTTGCTAAGAAAGCTGTTGCTAAGAAAGCTGTAGCAAAAAAGGTGGTTGCTAAGAAAGCAGTAGCAAAGAAAGTAGTTGCAAAAAAGTAGTTGCAACTAAAAGATCGGTTACTGATGTGAAAAGTAACTTCAATTTATTCTGAAAAAAAAGCCCCGTATTTGTGCGGGGCTTTTTTTATGTATGCATCAGTGCAACACTTCAAACGAGACTTTCGCATTCACACGATATTCAACAATTTTGTCACCCTTAACCACTCCACTCATATCCTGAACATAAACCGAGCGGATTCCATTGATGGTTTTGCTGGCCATTTTTACTGCAGTCTGGGCGGCATCCTCCCAACTTTTTTCAGATGATGCCATCAGTTCAATTACTTTTAATACTGACATGGTGATTGATTTAGGTTAATGAATTCGAGTAACTCTATAATGAAAATCATAAGTGCTATTCCGGTTGTTCCTGTTCAGTACCTTGCTCTGAAGGCTTTTCCATTTTCTTACTTTTCTTAATCTTTTCCTCCAGAACATTTACAGCTTCTTCGGCTTTTTTAATTTTTTCCTGTTTTTCTTTATATGCTGTGTCTGTAATTTTTTTCGCCTTTTTATCTTTTTCAAGTTTTGCTTTGGCTTCTTCTATCTTTCCCCTGGCTTCCTTCACCTTTTCCTCTCCCTGTGTGGCTGATGAATTCAATTCCTGCGATTTTTGTTCATGATTCATCCGCGCTTCAGCAGCACGAGCCTGGCCAAATTCCTTGCCTTTCAGATCGCCTTTGTTTTTTCCATACGCGTTCCCTTCGTCGGACTTATCTTTAGGCGTTTCTCCGTCCTCAGCTTCCGGTTGATCATTGGCATCAACCTCAGATTTGTCTTCGGGCCCGCCTTCAGACTTGCCTTCAATTTTATCTTGTGGTTTGCCCTGAGATTTATCGCCCTGCTTTACTTCTTTATCTTGTTTGGTTTCACCCTGGCCCTGGGGCTTATCAGCTTTATCCATCTTTTCCTTATCCTGTTTATTCATATTCTTCTGATCCGCTCCGGTAACTTTATCTTTTGCTTCCTTTACTTCCTTCTTTTCCGTTCCTTTGCCTTTTTCCTGAGGATTCTGGGCGTAAGTACCAAAACAGGTTATTATAGCCAAACATAATAATCCTATAGCTGCTTTGTTAACAATTGCTTTCATATTGTGATCAATTTGGGTTTATAAATCACTGGTTAATTCATCAACTTCTTTCAGGGAACTGTCGATCTCAGTTTTCAGATTATCCATCACTGTATTCAGTGAATCGATTTTCTGTATCAGAGCTTCTTCCCTTGCCTGTGTTTCTTTTTTTGCAGAGTTACAGCCTGCAAGGATAAAGATTGACAGGAAAACAATACTTAACACTTTTTTCATGGTCATAAATTTTAGTTAATAAATCAGGTTAGACATTGCATATAAAATTGTTGCGTTATGCTGAAAGGTTTGTTTGTTAGTACGAACTGAAAGAAAAGGAACCCTGTAACAACGCTTTATTTTTGCAAACCTGCACTAGCACAGATCGTTCAGAGTAAACTTATTATATGAAAGATAAGGAATATAAATGGAATATCCAATTCTGCAATTGGAGTTGCTGTCAGCTTGGTTCAAATTATCCAACCAGTAAGGCAAATTCTTCCGGCTCTAAAATTCCAGTTTCACCTGAACCAGTTCCGAATTGATGAATTGGATATCATCGGCAGATAATTGGATGTCCTGCGCTCCCGCATTTTCAATGGCCTGCTTTGCAGTGCGGGCTCCAACCAGGGCAATGGTTATTCCGGGTTGTTTCAGCGTCCATGCAATTACAAGCTGCGTGAGGGTGGCTTTTTTGCTTTGCGTAAGCGGTTTTAGTTTTGCCAGAAAAGTATTTACTTCAATTACATTTGAAAGAGAGAAGAAAGCATTTCCTTCACGCGTATCCCCATCATTAAAACGTTGCTCAAGTTTGATTTTTCCGGTGAGCAAACCACGCTGTAACGGACTGTAGGCAATGATGGCCTTCTGATTTTGCATTGCATAGGGTACAATCTCCTTTTCAATTTCGCGGTTAACCATATTGTAGGGAAGCTGATTTGAAGCAAGAGAAATGGTTTTTTCGGCCTCCTCCATTTGCTTTGTGGTATAATTGCAAACGCCGGCACCACGTATCTTACCCTGCTCCATTAACCTCTGCATGGCTTCCATGGTTTCGGATATGGGTGTGGTACCATCGGGCCAGTGAATCTGGTATAAATCTATATAATCGGTTCCAAGCCGTTTCAAACTGGCTTCACATTCCTGTATGATGCTTTCTTTTGAAGCCACCTTGTACATGTCGATTGGTTTGCCGGAATTGTCCTGGCTTTTGAAAAAGAATTCTCCCTTTTTCACATCCCATCTCAAACCATACTTGGTTA
>CAYTNC010000219.1:0-4438 GCA_964438935.1 uncultured Bacteroidales bacterium | reverse complement strand
GATTGATGAAATAATCGGGGGTGCAATATTAGTGAATAGTTAAGAAATAAACAAAGGTGTATTGTAAAATGCTTCCTTGAAAGAATCCATGCGCAATTTTCACTGTGAAAAAGTTAT
Organism: uncultured Bacteroidales bacterium; assembly: GCA_964438935.1. Taxonomy (GTDB): domain Bacteria; phylum Bacteroidota; class Bacteroidia; order Bacteroidales; family UBA10428; genus UBA5072. Next base: position 4,321 of record CAYTNC010000219.1, on the reverse strand, counting down.
TAACTTAATAAAATGGATGAAGTCACACAATCAATATTCAATGATTTTAATCTAAAAACAACCTGATAACAATTTTGACAAAATAATCAGATAAATAATATTATGAAAATTGCTTGTTTTTAGCTGAATTTCCTTAAATTTATTTCACGAATGTTGTTATTGATTAAATAGTTAGGTTATAAACTATAAATATTTTAAGATGCCTTCCTTTATAAATATTTGCTTTTTTTCATTATGGATTATTATTACAATTACTGCCTGTAATAATGATTCCGAAGATGAAGGATGTCCGGGTTACAGCTTCTTTGTTGAATCGCCATACAATGATCCTGTATGGCATCCATCCGGCAATATTATAGGTTTCAATCATATTCCTATTAAGGAAATTAATTATATCAATGGTTATGAATGTCCGAATCAGGCACAATATTTCTTTGAGGAAGATTCTGCAGGGTTTTGGCTCATTAACGCCGATGGAACCAACCAACGGAGAATTTTACCTTTTATGCTTGAGTGTCCGGCCTGGAGTCCCGATGGGAGTTGGATTGCCTTCTCAAGTGGTGCACAAATATGTATTATGCCTTTTGATGGTGAGCAGTTTGATACTGCATCCATCGTTCAGTTAACCTTTGAAGGCCGGAATTTCTTTCCTGCGTGGAGTCCTGATGGAGAATGGATTGCTTATGATTCAGATGCTGAAAGTCCGAGTGGATTGAAATTTGTTTGGAAAATGAGGATTAATGGGCTTTCAAAAAAGCGAATTGCCTATACACCAGACAAAGGTGAAACGCGCATGCCAAGTTGGGGATATGACTATACAATTGTACATCAAAGATATATTGGAATAGATACACCTGAGCTTTTTAAGATGGATTCAGCAGGCAATAGTATTATGCGATTGACCCAAAATGAATTTTTGGAAGATTATCCTAAGTTTTCGCCAGACAATCAATATATAGTTTTTATTTCACAACGGGGAGAATCAGGGTTATGGAAAACCAATATTACTACAAAAAATTCTATTCAATTATCGACCGAGGGTTGTTTGAATTTTTCCTTGTCTCCTCAGGGAGAAATTGTCTATTCAAATTATGATTACAGGCGTATTGATGAAACCAGGGGAACATTATGGATTATGGATGCAGATGGCAGTAACAAAAGACAACTTACACGCAATATTTTCAAACAGACGCAATAATTAATATCCCCTTAACCCCTAAAGTTATGAATATAAAATATATACCTTCGGTTTCCGGAGTCAAATGTTTCCAGCTAATCAAATCCCGGCAAATCCGGGATTTTTGTTTTCCTATTCCTCAATTTTCTTTAACGCATAAGTCAGCAACTGAATGATCCGGTCGTGGTTGCTGGCCACAAGATTCATCTTTTCATTTGGATCAACCGGCTCATCATTTTGTCTCCAGGAATCATACCCGGTACATAACGAAAGTGCCGCATAGTCCATGCCCAACTCATTGGCCAGGATAACTTCGGGTGCCGTGGTCATGTTCACCACATCGGCTCCCCAGCTGCGGTAAAGGCGTGATTCGGCCCGGGATGATGAGCGCTGCCCGTCAATGGATATGGTGGTTCCTTTGGTGTGTACAGTAATACCCTGAACAATGGCCGATTCAATGAGGTGATCCCGCAATTCTTCTGAAAATGGCTCTGCCATTGATACATAATTGCTTTCTCCCGGATTCAGCTCTTCCTGGATGCCGGTAACAGGTAGTTTTGTCATGTCGATGAACTGATCGAAAATAATCACTTCACCGGGGCAAATTTCTTCCTGCAGGCTGTTGCAGGTTCCGGTTGCAAGTATATAAGTACACCCCAGCTGCTTCAGGGCATACATATTGGCCCTGTAGTTTATTTTGGTGGGCGGTAATTCGTGGTTCTTGCCGTTACGAGCCAGATGAAACACCTCCACACCGTCTAAAATGCCCTGGTATATCACCGGGTCAGGCTTTCCGAATGGTGTATTCACCTGAATTTCTTTTACTTCTTTCAGATAATCGGGTAATGCATGTCCAGTTCCTCCAATAATCGCTGCTTTCATTAATCTTCCGGGTTTAAGTTTTTTTCAGGAAATAATGTAAATATACTTTTTTTGTCGGCTTTTGAAATTCCTCTTTCAGTAATAATTCCGGTTACCAGTCGGGCCGGAGTAATATCAAATCCAAAATTGACTGCCCGTGTACCGGGTGCCAGGATGTCCACTTCACAAACCTTCCCGTTTGCAAAGCCTTCCATCAATCTCACCTCATCACCGTCCCGCTCTTCAATTGGTGTTTCTCTGGCTCCTTCGCCCAAAGTCCAGTCAATGGTTGATGAGGGCAAAGCAGCATAAAAAGGCACCTGGTTGTCATGTGCCGCCAGCGCTTTCAGGTAAGTTCCTATTTTATTCACCACATCACCATAGGCCGAAGCCCTGTCGCTGCCCACAATTACCATATCCACCAAGCCCTGTTGCATCAGGTGTCCCCCGGTATTATCTGCAATCACAGTACACGGCACCCCATGCTGCTGCAATTCCCAAGCAGTGAGCCGGGCGCCCTGGTTTCTCGGTCGGGTTTCATCAACCCAAACATGAATTTTTATGCCCTGGTCGTGTGCCAGGTATATTGGTGCAGTTGCTGTTCCGTAGTCGATGCAGGCCAGCCATCCTGCATTGCAATGGGTGAGCATGTTCACGGTTTCTCCTTTTTTGGCCCGGCTCAGCTGCTCAATCACCTTCACCCCATGCTGCCCTATCTTCAGGCAGTTCATGCGCTCTTCATCAATAATTGCCATGGCCGTATTGTGCGCAGCTTCAATCATTTCTTCCTTTGTTCTGAGCCCCTGAAGTGCCTGAACCTGCCGGTCAACCGCCCAGGCCAGGTTAATCGCCGTGGGTCGTGATGATTTCAGATAAGCTGCAGCATCGGTGATCAGACTTTCATCAACCCTTTCGTCATTTATTCCAACCACGGCCAGGTACATACCCAGTGCGCCTGCTGCTCCAATAAGCGGCGCCCCGCGCAAATGCATGTCGCGGATGGCCGTGTACATATCTTCCAGCGTTTCCAGATCCTCAATCCGGAATTCAAACGGCAGGTACCGTTGATCTATAATCTGAACCACCCACCGGTTGCGAGGGTGTAGCCAAATGGTCTCAAAATGATCGCCCTTTACTTTCATATGTAACCAGAAAACCCTTTTTTTGTAAAAAATTTGGTGTATGAAATTCGCGGATGCAATTTACAACGGAAAAACTGAAATTAAGAATATAATTTTCGACTGGGGAGGGGTGATCACCGATCTGCATTTCGATGCCACCAAAAAGGCTTTCCACGATCTGGGGCTGATGGTTTTTGATGAGTCGGTACCCCACGATCCCAACCACGACCTGTTCATTCCTTTTGAGATAGGTAAGTTATCTCCTCATGAATTCCGGAACCGGCTGAGAGAATTGACACCCCGGCAGCTTTCCGATGCCGATATCGATCAGGCATGGTGCGCCCTGCTGGCTGATCTTCCGGCCAACAGGTGGCACATCCTCGAAGAGGTATCAAAAAACTACAGAACCTTTATACTGAGTAATACCAACGCCATACATCAGCCTCATTATTACAACCGGCTCCGGCAGCAATATGGCACCAATGGGTATGCACACTTTTTCGAAAAAACCTATTTTTCACATGAGCTGGGAATGCGCAAACCCGATCCGGAAATCTTTCACTTTGTACTTGAAGATGCCCGGTTAAACCCCGCAGAAACAATGTTTATTGATGATTTTATCGAAAACATCGAAACTGCACAACAGCTCGGATTTCAAACCATCCACCTGGAAGCGCCGTTAACCCTGGCGGATATTTTTGTGATTTGAAAAATCACATTATTTTGTCACTTTCTGTCGTCACAGATAGTAACCAAAGAAGACTGACGTTGTGAACGCACTCCGTCTCGTCCCTCGACTCCGCCTGCCTGCCGGTAGGCAGGTTTGAACGGCACACCGTCTTAGTTTGGTATTTTTTGTTTTGCTCCGCACTCGTTGTGGCAATGATATTAAGTTTTTGATGTCTTACTTTATTCAATGTTCCAACTTTTTTAAACAATCCTGCACTTAGAGCTATGGATCAGCACCCATGAAGTAAAGCGATCCGCCTCTGAGAAAAGGCGTGAAGAAAATCAATTCATGGCAGGCCTGCCTGCGTAAAAAATGCTGATAAGAAAATATGTTTGAGGCCGGTGCCTACGGCCGAGTTTATTTTCTTGTGTAGCGCATGAATTGATTTTTAGCCTTTTATCAGCAGCGGCGGCTCTTTTGGTTACTTTTCCA
>CAYTNC010000218.1:0-4444 GCA_964438935.1 uncultured Bacteroidales bacterium | reverse complement strand
ATATGCCCATATCGGCAAAATTCCATTCAGGGCGGTTGTTGGTTATGGTAATGATCTTATCACCCTTCAGGATACCCAGTTCAAGCAGGCCATAGCTGAAATGATACGAATATTCAATATAGTCGTCCGAGGAATACTGTTGCCAAACCCCATTTTGCTTGCAGCAGAGCGCATCCGCTTTATGAAATTGTTCCTTGTATCTTGTTAAAAGATCAAATGTACGTTCTGGTTTCATTTAGACATTTAAGTTTTAAGCGTCAGTATTTCTATTTCCGATATGTCTTACAAATGTTTCGGTATAACGGCATGCTTCTTTTCTCTTTGTCAGTTCTGCTGATCCGGCTATGTATGAAATATTTCAGATGCATTTTTATTGTAATTTTATTATGCTCAAGAACAAAAGTAATCAAATCAGGCAAACGCCGGAACATGCCACAAAGTTTAATTTTGAATCTGCATATACCGGGAAAAACCTTTTTTATTACATTTGCGTATAGTCAACCAAACTAACAATACACCTGATGAAAATTGTTTCTGTAGTAGGCGCCCGGCCGAATTTTATGAAGATTGCTCCTTTATCTGCCGCAATTAAAAAACATAACATTGAAAATCCTGCCAAGCCTATTGAACATATCCTGGTGCATACTGGTCAGCATTATGATATCCGGCTGTCAGAGAACTTCTTCCAGGAATTGGGAATTCCTGAACCCGACATTAACCTCGAGATTGGATCGGGATCTCATGCTGAACAAGTTGGCCGCACTATGATAGCCTTTGAAAAGGTTCTGGTTGATATAAAGCCCGATTGGGTGGTTGTGGTTGGCGATGTAAATGCCACCCTTGCATGTTCTGTAACCGCAAAAAAGGAAAATATTAAATGCTGCCATATTGAAGCCGGATTGCGTTCAGGTGATATGAGCATGCCCGAGGAAGTTAACCGTTTAGTCACTGACAGGTTGAGTGACCTGTTGCTAACACCTGACAGGATTTCAAGTGAGAATCTGCGTCGCGAAGGAGTGCCGGAAGAAAAAATAAAGTTTGTCGGAAATATTATGATTGATACGCTTGAGGCCAATCGTGAGAGGGCACAGGTGCTTACCATACCCGATATTATAGCCCGCAATCGAATTGCCGATACCGGGAAGCTTCCTGACGTTGATCTTTCGGGTGCTTTGGCAATTGTTACACTGCATCGCAATTCAAATGTTGATAACAGAGACATTATTGGACCGCTGCTGCAGTTTTTAATCGATGAGGTCTCCTCTGTTATGCCGGTAATATGGCCCGTGCATCCCCGGACCATGAAGCAACTGACACTTTTCGGCTTATGGGAAAAGGCCGAGACTACCAAAAATATGATGCTGCTTCATCCGTTGGGTTATCATGATATGTTGAGGCTGAATATGGGAGCGAAAATTATGCTGACTGATAGCGGTGGCCTCCAGGAGGAATGCTGCATTCTGGGTACACCATGCCTTACCATGCGCTGGAATACGGAACGACCGGTAACGCTCAGAGAACATGGAGGGGCTTCTGTTCTGGTGGGTAATAATGTTGAACGCATCAAGCAGGAATTCAGAAATACGCTGGCAAACAAGGCTGTTCCTGCCCGTCCTGAGTTGTGGGATGGCCATACCGCTGATAGAATTGTTTCTTTGTTTGCCAATGAGTTTTATGAATAGCATTCTTTGCTTTCCCTGGGGCTTTTCAGTTCCTCTATATAATATGGCAGAATGAAAACAAAAACTGGTCATTGATCGATTTTGATTTTATTTCCGCAGATAAAACCTTACTTTTATTAAAATATATTGATTGTTCAATTGCCCTCCAGGCGGCAGGTAAATGATCATATATATCTGCATTTGTGATATTAACGTATTGATTAACAAGAATTATTTAAACATTAAACCTCGTTTTTATGAAAAAAACTGCAATTATCTTAGCTTCTTTAATGATTTCTGCCCTTGTTGGTGCACAAGGAATCGATCTTTCAGGTAACTGGAAACTGAATAGCTCAAAGAGCAAACTGAATGCGGAATTCAGTATGGCTCCTCAAACGCTTATTATTGTGCAAAATGGAAATGAACTTAACATTGAGCGGCATTCTGATTTCCAGGGCCAGCAAATGGTAACTGCTGACAAAATCACACTTGACGGTAAGGAATGTGTGAATAAGGGATTCATGGATTCAGAAAAGAAATCAACCGCTACCTGCTCTGATGATAAAAAGTCCTTGAAAATTGTTTCCAAAATATCAATGGGTGAGGGTGGAGAAATTGTTATTACTGAAACTTTCAAAATAGACGGAGATAGTCTGGTTGTAGAAAGTTCTTCTGCTTCTTCATTCGGAGATTCAGTTGAAACCATGGTATTTAATAAATAACTAATAGCTAAGTACCAGACAATTAGTCTGACGTACTTACCATCTTAATGAACGGGCCGGGCATGCCGCAACACAAGGCATATGCCCGGCCTTTTTTAGTTTATAAGCAAGGCCACCTGATTTGTCATTCTTTTTAATAATTTTGGAGCCGCAACAACACACAAACCATGCTCAAAATTCTGAACAAGCCATATCCTTTCAATGATGATCTGAAGTTCAACACACTGGCCATTTTCTTCATTACCCTGATTCTTTTTGTTTTTTTATATCTCTTTGAGCCCTTCGATATGGATTCTTTGCCTGTTAGGCAAAAATACATTATGGTTTCCGGTTTTTCCGTAATCACTTTCCTGGCGCTCACGCTTCACCTGATGATTATCCCGAGCTTTTTTCCGAAAGGTTTCTCTTCAACCAACTGGACCATTAAGAAAGAAATTCTCTGGAATCTCTGGATTTTATTTACCATACTGGCAGGCTATTTCTTGTTCACCCGTTTTATGGGCCTTATGAAATTTGGATTTGATATGGTAATCACACTGGTGTTCGTTGCCATAATACCTATTTCTATTATTATAATCATCAACTACAACAAAATGATCCGCTCGCACCTGAAGCTTGCGGATGACATGAATAAAAAACTAAGGGAAAATAAAGACGTTCATGACAAAGTGGTCTACTTCAATTCCGACTACCAGAAAGACAACCTGGTAATAAAGATCAACTCCCTGCTGCTGATCAGGTCGGCCAACAACTACATTGAGGTATTCTGGCGTGAGGGAGAGCTGATTAAGAGCCAGATGATCAGGATGAGCTTGTTGAATGCGGAAATGATTCTTAAGGAATATAAGTTTGTTTTGAAATGTCACCGGTCCTACCTGATCAATATCAATCATATTGAAAAAGTTGAAGGGAATTCACAAGGTTATAAGCTGTATTTTGAAAATGTCAATTTCCCGATCCCCGTTTCAAAAACCTCCATTGATAAATTACAGGGATTAATTTAAAAATCGTCTGAATTTCGTCCCTAAAACGAGTCCATTCGCCCCTGATTTCAACTTTCGCACCTTTAATATGCTGTCTGACCCTTTTCCTGTCAACAGGTTTGAGGAATCGTAATTTTGTCAGCCATATTAATTTTAAAGCTATGAATTCATTTCAAATAGGTGATCTTCATGTGAAGTTACCAATCATACAGGGTGGAATGGGTATTTCCATCTCATTGTCAGGGCTCGCATCAGCTGTTGCAAACGCAGGAGGCATTGGTGTTATTTCTGCTGCTGCAATTGGAATGGGTGAACCCGACTATATTAAAAACAACCGTGAAGCCAATAAGCGGGTTTTGCAAAGAGAAATACGCAGAGCCCGCAGCCTAACCAACGGTGTTTTGGGAGTTAATATTATGATGGCATTAACTGATCATGAGAGCCTTATAAAAACTGCCATTGAGGAAAAGATTGACCTGTTGATACTGGGAGCAGGATTGCCGCTTAAAATACCTGCTATGTTGGCGGAATCAGGATTTGCAAATTTCAACACAAAAATAGCCGTAAAGGTATCATCGGCAAAAGCAGCCAAACTGATTTTTCAATACTGGGCAAATAAATACCAGCGGGTTCCAGATGCAGTGGTTGTTGAAGGGCCGATGGCCGGAGGGCATCTCGGTTTCAAAAGGGAAGAACTTACCGGTACCATGGTTCCCTTATCTGCATTGATCAGAGAAACCGTTAGTGAGGTAAAAAAGTTTGAAGAGCAGTTTGGCATTGACATACCTGTGATTGCTGCAGGTGGAATATACACCGGTAAAGATATTTATGAAATAATGCAGGCCGGAGCCAGTGCAGTGAAAATGGGAACCCGTTTTGTTGTTACCCATGAATGTGATGCTTCTGCGGAATTTAAGAACAGCTTTGTTCGATGCGGGGAATCCGATCTGGCCATTATAAATAGTCCGGTGGGGTTACCCGGAAGGGTAGTCAGAAATGACTATGTAGATCAGATTATGCTCGGAAACAAAAAGCCTTTTAAGTGTTCCTGGCATTGCCTGGCATCGTGCGATTTCAG
>CAYTNC010000217.1:0-4485 GCA_964438935.1 uncultured Bacteroidales bacterium | reverse complement strand
ACCTGGTCATGTTAGTGTTTTTGACGATTTTACCGGGACTTACCGGGAAATCTCAACATGCCAATTCGTTTTTTCCTGAGAAAGACCTGATAACAACGGGTATCTATTATTATCCCGAACATTGGAACGAGAACCAATGGGAGCGGGATATTAAAAAAATTGCCGATATGGGCTTTGAGTTCGTTCACCTGGCAGAGTTTGCCTGGTTCAAAATGGAACCCGAAGAAGGTAAATACGATTTTACCTGGCTCGATCAGGTAGTTAACCTCTGTGCAAAATACAACCTGAAGGTACTCATGTGTACGCCATCAGCCACTACACCAACGTGGATGCGGCTAAACTATCCTGAGACATTTGTTATGGATGGTCATTACATTCGCGCCGAGAATGGTACTCGCGGTTTGGAATCCATTGTCAATCCTGAATTCCGAATGTTTATTGAGAAGATTGTGACAGAAATGGCCAAACGATACGGACAAAACAACAATGTGATCGGTTGGCAATTAGACAATGAGCCTCAGGCACTTCCCGATTACAGCCCTTCTTCGCAGGAAGCTTTCAGGCAATGGTTAAAAAACAAGTATAAAACAATCGATGCCTTGAACGCTGCCTGGGGGACCGCCTTCTGGAGCCAGTGGTTCAGTAGTTTCGATCAGGTTATCATTCCCAATACCAACCTGGTGGGGTGGTGGGGAAATAATCCTCATGCATTACTCGATTTTAAAAGGTATTCAGCTGATTCACAGGCTGACTTTCTTGATTTTCAGGCAGGCATTTTGCGAAACTACATTTCAAAGTCACAGTATATCACCACAAATTACACCGCCGTATGCACAGGTGCCGATCCAAGGCTTACAAAAAAGCTTGATTTTGCTACCTATACAGCTTATCCCAATGGTGGCAGCGATAATTTAGGCGAACTTGGCTTTCGGTTGGGTAACAGCAGCGCTGTTTTATTTGCATCGGAGTACTACAAATCGGTTGCCGGGGTAACCGGGGTTTTGGAAATGCAGCCAGGGCCGGTTAACTGGGGTAGCTACAATCCGCTCCTTTTGCCCGGTACGGTGCGCATGTGGCTATACCATTCCTTTGCCGCCGGTGGAAAACTTGCCTGCTCCTACCGATTCCGTCAAATCCTTTATAGTGCTGAGCAATACCACTCGGGTGTGATTCAAACCGATGGAGTAACCCCATCACCCGGGGGAGAAGATTATATCCAATTCATTAAAGAGATTAATGGGTTGCGCAAGCAATACAAACCGGGAAATGCACTTCCCGAAAAACTGGCTGCCAGGTCAACTGCAATACTCTGGAATCTCGAAAACTATTGGACAATAGACCGTCAAAAGCAGACCTATCAATGGAATACCTGGAATTACCCTGTTAAGTTTCTGGAATTGGGAAAATCCTTAGGGGCTCCGGTTGATGTGATTTCCGAAACTTCCGATTTTTCGAAATACAAGGTTCTTATAGTGCCCGCTTATGAAATGGTTGATTCGGCGTTGGTTAAAAAATGGAGTGATTATGCTGCCAACGGCGGGCATTTGATTATCACCTGTCGCACCGCTACCAAAAACCGCCTGGGTCATTTCTGGGAAGCAGAAACAGCGGCTCCCATATCAGGGCTGATCGGAGCCCGGGTGAAAGCCACCGACATGCTTTCGAACAATGCGAAGGGCGATATTCTCATGAAATCAAATCATTACAATTGGAATAACTGGGCCGATATACTGGAACCTGATAAAAACACGGAAGTGCTGGCAACTTATAATAATCAATTTTATAAAGGCAAGGCAGCCGTTGTGAGCCGTGTAGTTGGCAAAGGCTCTGTAACCTATATTGGCGTCAGTACCGATGATTCAAAATTGGAGCAGGACATTTTAAGGGATATTTACATTAATGCAGGGGCCACAGTTGAAGATTATCCCCGGGGTGTTTATGTCTACTGGCGCGATGGTTTCTTTATTGCCGTAAATTATTCATCAGATGATTATACCATGAAAATACCGGAATCTGCCAAAATCCATATCGGTGACAAGGTATTAAAACCCGCAGGGGTATTGGTTTGGAGTGAATGAGATGAAGTCAGGCACGATTTAATTTCTAACAGGATGACCTTAACAAGTAGCAATTAACAATTAACAATTTCAAAAAATGAGAATAACATACCGACGACTATTTTTGGCTATTATTGGAGTGTTTTATGTATATTCAGCATATCCGCAGCATAACCAGATGCCAGCAACATCAACAGGTATCGAAATAGTTACAAAGCTTGACAAGCCAAAAAAAGCTTTAAAGTTTAGTGAAAAAGATCTGGCAGGGTATCTTTTGGTTTATTTCAAAGACCAGGACCAATCGGCATATCTGGCTATAAGTAGCGATGGTTACACTTTTACTGATGTCAACGGGGGTAACCCTGTTTTTATCGGCTCTCAGCTGGCTGAGCAGAAAGGCGTACGCGACCCGCACATTACCCGTGGACCTGATGGTGCTTTTTATTTGGCAATGACTGATTTGCATATATTTGGCAAACGGGCCGGATTCCGCGATACTGAGTTTGAACGACCTGCCGAAAAATACGGTTGGGGTAATAACCGCGCTGTTGTACTCATGAAATCGTATGACCTGATCCATTGGACTCATTCTGATTTCCGCGTTGATAAGGCATTCCCTGAGCTTGGCGATATTGATTGCTCATGGGCTCCTGAAACCGTTTTCGACCCGGTTGCGGGCAAAATGATGGTGTATTTTACCATTCGTTACAACAACAAAGAGGCCAATATGTACTATTCCTATCCCGATGATGACTTCACAAAACTGGAGACTGTTCCGAAAAAAATAACCGGTATTGGTGGAATTGATGGCGATATTACCAAAGTGGGCAATCAATATCAGCTTTTTTATGTTTCCAATGCACGTATATTACATTCGGTTTCTGACAAAATTAACGAAGGTTATGAAACCGATACAACGCGCATTAATCCGGATAAAATTCCGACAGAAGCACCGAACCTTTTCAGGCGCCTGGGAACCGATACATACGTTCTTATGTATGATGTATATGGCGCAAGGCCCAGTAATATGGGATTTAGCGAAACCACCGATTTTGTGACCTTCAAAAACATAGGACGTTTCAATGAGGGGGTAATGAAAGCTACTAATTTCAAGAGCCCGAAACACGGTGCTGTTACATACCTTACCAAGTCGGAAATGAAAGCTGTTGTTGAACATTGGAATATGGATTTTAAAGTGGATGATTAAATCAATGGTCAGAGAAATTAAAAGCATGAAAAGATTTTTAGTATTCGGAATTATTGGACTGTTAGGTTGCGTATTCCTGAGTTGCCAACAGGCCAAATCTCCGGAGCCTTATGGCCCGGTTCCTTCTGAAAACCAGATGCACTGGCACGAAATGGAGTATTATGCTTTTGTCCATTTCTCATTAAACACTTATACTGACCAGTCGTGGGGATTTGGCAATGAAGATGTAAAACTGTTCAACCCCGAAAAAGCCGATTGCCGTCAGTGGGCTCGTATCTGTAAAGAGGCAGGCATGAAAGGCATTATCATTACAGCCAAGCACCATTGCGGTTTTTGCCTGTGGCCTTCGAAATACACAGAATATTCGGTAAAAAATGCCCCGTGGAAGGATGGCAAGGGAGATATGATCCGCGAAATGGCCGATGCATGTAAGGAGTATGGTCTGAAACTGGGTATTTATTTATCGCCCTGGGACAGGAACCATCCCGATTATGGGAAGCCCGAATACATTATCTATTTCCGAAATCAACTCACGGAATTGCTTACCAACTATGGTGAAATTTTCGAAGTGTGGTTTGACGGGGCCAATGGGGGTGACGGGTATTACGGTGGAGCCAATGAAACGCGTAAAATTGATCGTACCACTTACTATGACTGGAGAAATACTTATGCGCTGATTCGCAAGTTGCAACCCAACATTGTTATCTGGAATGACGGAGGTGACCGGGGAGATTTGCGCTGGGTAGGTACTGAGGAAGGCTTTGTGGGAGAAACCAACTGGAGTCTGTTGAACGATACCGGTGAAGTAACCTGGAATATGCTGCATTACGGCCTTGAAACAGGGAATGCCTGGGTGCCGGCTGAGGTAAACACTTCCATCAGGCCCGAATGGTTCTACCACCCGGTTGAAGATTCCAGGGTTAAAACCCTTCCTCAACTCATGGATCTTTACTATAGCTCAATCGGTCGTAACGGCTCCTTGTTGCTCAACTTCCCGATTATGCCCAATGGCCTGATTCATCCAACCGATGAAAAAAGGGCATTGGAATTTGGAAAAGCAGTTCAGGAATCATTTGCAGTTAACCTTGTGGAAAAAGCAAAGGCAGAAGCATCCCATATTCGGGGCAATGCAAAAAGATTTGGAGCAGCTAATACCCTGGATGGTAAAAACGAAACCTACTGGACTACGGACGATGAAATAACAAGCGCTTCTTTAACTAT
>CAYTNC010000216.1:0-4501 GCA_964438935.1 uncultured Bacteroidales bacterium | reverse complement strand
TATTACTGGTGAAGATACTTTTGACAATCAAGCCTGGGACTATTTTAAAAGAGTTATTGATCAAGCTGAATTGCTTTTCAGTAAAAGGCCTCAATATGAAAGTGCTATTTTGGGTTTAACAAAAAAATATAAGGAATCGAAAATTGAGGTTGATAAGCTTACAGAGTTCTTTTCTGATAAGCAAAAGTCCAAATCAAGTATTCCTAAAGAAACAAATTCTACTAAAAAGAAGGATGAAAACATTGTTTCCAAAAAGGCAGCTAAAGGTGGATTTTGTATAAGGACCGGAAAGTCAATACCTTTCAATCCAAAATATCCTATGTGTGATGAAGCTTATCAAAGTTGGTCAAGGTATAGTAAAAAGGATTATCCTGAAAAATACTGCCATTATTCCGGTGAGCCTTCAAACGGTGAAACGACATATGGAAAACCGATCTTAAATAAAAACTGGAATAAGGCCAAAGAAGAATACAATTTCTGAAAAAAATTCAACCTTCGCTAAGCAAAATTTGCAATTTCGCTTCTTTTGTTTTGCAGTCTGTGACTGTCCCGTTGTCCCATAAAATTAAATCCCTTATTCAGTATTTCCCTGGGCAGAACATCACCGTGGATATTGGTTTGTTCTTCAAGCAAGATAAAGGCAGCATTGCGGATTTGGGAGTCCATGGAACGAATGTAGCGAAAACACAGATCAATCGCAAATCTGAAATTTACACATTTGCAGGCCGGAGCCTGGAAGAATATATCCGGCGCAGGCATGAGCCTGTGCCGAACGGGGGTGTCCTGCCACATTATATCTCTGATGCTTTTAACTAATCCCTGTAAGTTGCTCATTATAATTTGAAGTAATATTTTTTCAGCCAAAATTTATACAATGGGTCAATTAATGTGATGTTTTCACCAATTGTATCGATGATTTCGCTATTGGAGAGCACCTTCTTTATTTTTAACACATTAGCAGAAGTACCTAACTGGTATTTATTTAGTACATTCTGTGAACTCAACTTTTGTTCGTTGCATACAAGTGCCTTTAATAAGTTCACCTGGCTGTTGCTCAATTTGTCAACGAGTGCCTGAAACAACATACTTAACTGCAATACAAGGCCCCCAAAAGCTTCATAGATAATATCATTGGTGCATATTTCATCAGACCTTAACCATGCTTGTTGTGCAAGCTGCTGAACATAATAAGGATGGCATTCGACCAATTCAGCAATAAGCCTTGCATCAGAAGACCTGATTTCTTTTTTTGTATCTGAAAACCTTTTTTGAATGAATATAATCCAATTGTCCATGGAAATCTTTTCGAGAAATAGAATATCACCAAATTTATAAAACGGCATAGATGGTGAAGTGAAAACATTCATCATCATGTGTCGCTTGCTCCCATAGAGACAATAAGTAACATGCTGGTGCAATTGCCAATGTGAGCGTAATTTTTTTTGAAAATCAACCGGATTTTCAAAGCCCGATATATTCTGGAATTCATCAATACAAATTACTAATTGAATACTCCCTGCTTCGCTTATCTTTTCTGCCAAACCAAGGATATCGTCAGGACTTTTTACAACTTCCTTCCAATCGAGGCTTAATTTAATATCGCTTATCTGGTCGGGGCTAAACGTAATATTAGGAATAAACCTCCCCATAAACTTTTTCGCATTCCCGATAATCGTTTCAACTTTAGTGGATGAAGCTTTTAATACTTCTGTCGCAAGTTGTTGGTAAAACTGCTCTTCCGTTCGGACATTATTTAAGTCAATAAAGCAAAACCTGGCTTTCTTATTCTTCTCTTTTACAACATTAGCTGCTTTTATTACCAGGGAAGATTTCCCCCATCGCCTGGGAGAAATTAATATGGTATTTACTGATGAATTAAAATTCGAGACCAATCTTTTAGTCTCCTTCTCACGGTCAGTAAAGTCAATGTCCTGAGCAATTTTCCCGAATGTAAAGGGCGTTTTCATCATTTCGACTTTTTCACAAATTTACAAATTTTAACAACCTTACCAAATAGTAACTCACCATATGGTAACTTACCAAATAGTAACTTACTTAAATGTAACATGCAAATGGTTTGTTCCCTGCCGACAAGCAAGCCTGACTTTTATCTTAAAGTTTGGTATATCGTTTGTAGTTAAGCTAAAGAAATTGGTTAAAATCCAATCGCCGTGTACAGAATACTGACCCTACTGGTTTTATCACGGCCTCTGCCAAAAAGGTATATTCGGTCAACTACCAAAAACAAGTCGGATGGAGAACGAAGGAGAAGATGCATTTGATGTTATGATGGGGATTTGTGGGGCGGGTTGTGTGCTAGTATGCAGAGACACGATTTATGGGCTTGACCAGATTCCTGAAGCACCAATAGGAAGAACTCGTTGCCCATCAATTCAAACCCCACACATCCAGGATCCAATATCCAGCATCTATTTCGGTGTTTGACAAAACAATTTATTATTTTGATGGATGAGTATAGGGTTTCAACACTCCCCGGGTGTCTATTTAGAAAGCCATTGGTATGAAAGTAAAAACCATCTTCTGGGGGCTGCTGATTCTTTTCATTTGCAAAGAATCTGTTTGCCAGCAAAATAATATACAAATAACAACAGGTAGTTATTATACCGAAGCTTTAAAAGATACGTTGGTTAAACTTTCCCAGACAACAGACAATGCATTTTTTAAGTTGCACTGTAATTCGATGCTATCAGTAATAAATTCAAAAAGCAGTTTTACAGAAAGAGAATCCGCATTTCTGGAACAAACCTATCATGCCTTTAACAAGCAAAATACCACTTCGAGTCCAAAAGAGCTTTCAACATACTTAAAAAGATCAAGGCCTTTCATATTGTCGTGGGTTTCCCCCACTGATGGATCTGTTTCATTCTCCTGGTTAAGTCTTCCGAAAGACTGGGATCCCACAAAAAAATATCCCCTCTATATTCAATTGCATGGTTTTTGGAGTGTGGCAGACAATGCAATTGAATACCTGACTTATCCATTTTTGGAACCAGTATCCGATAGTTATTCATTTGAAGACGGGTACCTTTTGTCGCCCTGGGGAAGGGGAAATTTATGGTACCAGGGAATTTCAGAAACAGATATTTGGGAATGCATAGCCGCCCTGGAAGATATTGCAGTCATTGATCCTGCCAGAAAGTATTTATCAGGTCATTCAATGGGTGGTTATGGGGCATGGAGCATCGCAAGTAAATCGCCTGACACCTGGGCTGCCATTGGAATACATGCCGGGGCATTATGGTTTTCGAATGCGGTAAATACAACCGCTGTAAATGCATTAAAAAATATGCCCACTTATTTTGTTTGTGGAATTAACGATGACTTGTTAACTATTAATCAGACTGCCTACCGTTTACTCCGTGATGTCGAAAACACTCAAATTCATTTTGATTATTTCTATGGAGGTCATGAGTATCTTGAAGCAAATGTAACAACCATGTATTTTTGGATGAGAAATTATGTTAAAAAAGTAATGAGCACCGACTTGATAAAGCCCGCACAAACAGAACTTTTGGGGTCATTGATTCATTGTTTACCGAATCCTGCCAATTCCAATTCAACCATAATATATACCGGAACTGTAAATACAACAGTGCATATAAGCATATATGATAGTTTTGGGCGGCTTATTGAAGAGGTAACCGATAAGGTCAGGAATAACGGTGAAAACAGAGTTACCTATGACACTTCAGAACTGAGGTCGGGAATATACCTTATCCGAATGAAATCGGATAAAGGAGTGTCAGATACAAAAATGATCATAGTGCATTGATTAAACGTGGTTAGCGTCATAGCATGCTTATGATCCACCTGGCCCGCGGCATTGCCGTCACCTGCCGGCCAGGCAGGGAACGCTGCCGCTGCTGATAAATTGCACTTTTTTATCACTTTCTGTCGCCACAGAAAGTATGCCTTAATAAAAACAAATTTTATCAAGCATTTCGTGTTAGTTGTGCATCGTTTGCATCCAACCGGGAGCTTCGCCCCGAAAGGAGGTTTTCCGGCACAGTCCTGCAAGTCGAAACTTGATTGATATATTTTTGATTTATAAGGCAGGGTATTTTGTAAAATCTATGTAACTTGTTGTAATATTCTTGTCAAATTTGATGGCACCTATACCTAATTGTACATACTAGTGTTAGGTAATCTGTGATTATTACAACATTTCATCATTTATGTGTAATGCATCTGTTACAAACTATGTCAACCTTTATCTTGCGAAAGTCAAAAAAAATAAAAAAATTATTATGAAAACAAAAGAGATTAATTTAAGAACGGAAAGTCCCAGTAGACTTAACCCCCTTAAAAGCAAATTGCAAACAATCCTCTCGATTGTATTCGGTTCATTATTCATGATATTTGCCGCACTTCCTGCTTCAGGACATTGCGATTCGTACGATGGCCCGGTAATTCAAGATGCCACCAAGGCGCTTGAAACGAATAATGTCAATTTGGTGTTGAAATGGATTACGGATGAACA
>CAYTNC010000215.1:0-4512 GCA_964438935.1 uncultured Bacteroidales bacterium | reverse complement strand
CCGGATGATAGAATTGGGTTACACCAATTGCGGCCATTTGACGACCCATCAGGTTGGCCAGTTTGTATGCAAGATCCACATCGCCGATAGCTGTTATACCCATGGGAGGAGGAAATTGCAGAATACCTCCTGCAGTGTAATCGTTCTTGAAATCACCTTCCATATCAATAGTTACGTGCAGAGGAATTCCCGAAGCCCGGTTCATAGCAATTTTCTGCAGGTTGTTGAGTGCTTCGGTAAGCTCTTCAGGCGTTACGCTTATGCCAAAGGCGCGGGAATTAAACCATGTGTGTGCAATGTCGAAATAATCCTTGGGCTTCTTGAAATTTGGATCAACCTGTGAACGTCCCCAATATAGATTTTTACATGTTTCAAGTGCATACGGTTCCAGACAAATGCCGCCTGCGTGCAGTTTGGTAATTTGTTCAATCCCTGATGGTGTAGGGATAGCACCTCTCCAGGTGAAGGTTAGCAGCTGGCCGCATTTTTCCAGCAGACTCATTTTCGCGATTTTCGCGGCAACAAAAGCATCTCTTTCTTTTGACATGGTGTTTCTCTTTATAAATTATTGTTTTCTGTAATAATTCCGGTTGTCAGATTCAATTCGAATTCTCACATCTCCAAGTAAACCGCAAATTTAAAATATATTTATTTATTCGCTAAAGTTTTCAATAAGTGTTTAGAAATCATTGTCACTAAAAACATCGCTTCTTCATTTTTCAGACTTGTATTTTTTTCCCCATTTTAATCATTTCAGCAACCACACTCTTGGGCTGGTTATTGCGGTCGAAAAGCACAGGGTAATCCTTTCTGCCTCGGATCGGGAAATCGTTTAACCAGGTATCGGTATCATTCAATCCCCAAACTGTGACGCGATCCACTACATCATTGTATTTTAGAAAGAGTTCGAACATATCAAGTACGCGTTTATTCCATTTTTGTTGAACTGAGTCGGGTACAGCTTCATAATAGGGATCCATTTCCCTGGAATAAGCAAAATTGGTGGAAATATCTGCTCCGGAATACGGGCTTGGAAGAATAGAAATATCCCATTCAGTAATATGTATTTTCACACCTGCAGCTTTCAGTTTCTTAAAGCTGGCTTCTGCGGCGTCAACCGTAGGACTATCCATGTTCATGTGTGCCTGAGAACCAACCGCATCAATTCTGGATCCTGCCGCCTTGAGTTCTTTTACAAGTTCCACAATTGCATCGCATTTTGCCGGAGTTTCTACATTATAATCGTTGTAGTACAATTCTGCATTTGGGTCAGCTTCATGAGCAAACTGAAAAGCATATTTGATGAAGTCCTTTCCCAGTATTTGGTAGAACTTGCTGTTACGGTATGTACCGTTGTCTTCAAAAGCTTCGTTGACAACGTCCCATCCTTTTATCCGACCTTTATAACGACCCACAATTGCATAGATGTGCTGACGCATCCGTTCTTTCAGAACTTCAGGAGTGACATCTTTCCCACTGTCATCAACAAAGAACCACCTGCCTGTTTGAGAATGCCAGATAAGACAATGCCCAATTACAACCTGTTTATTTTTTTCTCCAAACGCTACAACTTTGTCTGCATCTGTCCATACGAATTTATTTTCTTCCGGATGGATAGGAAGGGGCTTCATACAGTTTTCGGCAACAATGCAATTGAATTCTTTAGCAATCAATTCTGATTCTTTGGCGTTAACACCATTAACTTGTTGCATATTAACAGCTACTCCAAAAAGAAATTTCCCTTTGGTAGCCTCAGCTAATGAATTTTGCGCCCTAGTGTACATGTTTGGCAGAATATTAATGGCAATTATGCAAAAATAGGCTTGATTTTCACGTCATTCTATTAACCTGATTAAAATCGGTTATGCAACCCCTTTTTCCCTACGTGCCTTAAGTTCCGCTTCAATTTTTACTTCCATTTTCTTATCAATCGCATAGAAGAACAGTATACCAAAACCTATAAGAAATGGAATGGAAGGATAAATACTGACAAGCATTTTTGCTCCTGCAGCAACAGTTTCAGGCTGCACAATTTCTTGCCCAACTACTGCACTTTCTATAGAGATGTACCCATATAAACCTAAAATCCATGTAACCAAAGCACCTCCAATTGAAAGCCCTGCTTTAAGGCCTACCATCATAGCAGAAAAGATAATTGCAGTTGCCCTGTGATTTGTTTTCCATTCAGAATAGTCGGCAACATCAGCAATCATGGCCCAAAGAATTGGGATGGTAATCCCATAAGTAAGTCCATGCAAAATTTGTGAGGTGAACATTAAGATTACACTCTCGGGTTTGAAGAAGATAAAGATCAGAACAAAAATGGTAGCAGCAAGTAAGCCATACTTATATACTTCCCGTTTGCCATATTTATCTGCAAGTTTTTTTGACAGTGAAATCCCAAAGAGCATAAATATAATGCCTCCTGCATTGAATAAACCAAAGCCCGCAGAAACCGGGTCTGATCCAAAGAAATTAATGCCTATGCTGGATAGGGCGGAGGTAAGCGGACTAATAAACTTGGCAAGAGCAGCGTGATCTACATAATTATTAAAATAATACACATAAGCACCACCTTTCATGGCAAGAGTGATGAACACGAGAATGGTTAAGAAGAGCATTATAAACCAAGGTCTGTTCTTAGAAAGATCAGAGAAGTCTTCTTTTATCGTTGATTTTTGTTCCAATTTTGGAACAATACGCTCTCTGGTTGTAAAAAATGATATAAGTAGCATGACAGTACCTAAAGCAGCCATCCATGTCATTACTGATTCAATCCCGGCGGCTTTATCTCCGTTGCCGGCATATTCAATAATTGGCAGCATAAATACCTGTACAAAGAATTGTGCAAACATTACCGCAACAAAACGATACGATGAGATACTATTTCTTTCTCCCATATCACCTGTTAACACACCGCTCAAAGCTGAATACGGAAGATTACTGGAAGCATACATCAACAACAAAAGAGTATACGTTACAGCAGCATAAATTAATTTTCCCTTGTATGAAAAGTCAGGTGTTGAAAAGGCCAGTAAAGCAATAACGCCAAGGGGAATAGCAGTGTATAATATCCACGGCCGGAATTTGCCCCATCTCGAATGGGTTCTGTCAGCCAGTAATCCAATTATTGGATTAAATGCAAATGCGGCAACTAAGCCGACGGTTAACATCACTATTGAGGCATCTGTGTTTTTCAGTCCGTAAATATCGGTATAGAAATAAGCTAAATAAGTAATTAATGTTTGGAAAACTAAGTTCGCAGCAAGGTCTCCCAGACTATACCCTATTTTTTCGAACACTGTGATTTTTTGAGAAGATAAGCTCATACTTTTTTATTATTAATTGATTATTTGCATACACCTGTTAATCTGACTACATTCCGCCGGAGCAAATAGACCACATTGAGGTTGGCCTAATAAAAAATGCCTTTTATCGGAAAAAATAATTCAACAAATCTATCATTTTAATTTATAATTTCAATTTCTTTAAAATTATCCTTGCCTTTAATTCCTAGTTTTCCTATAATGCCATTAAATTCACCGTGTAACCCGGTATTATTGATTTAATTAAAAACTCCCACAATGAAAACCTCCTCTTTCCTTCGACACATAATCGCCGGCTATTTTGTTCTTTCTGTATGCTCTGCCAACGGTGTCACCGCAGCTGATCCAGGTCTTATGGTATCGTCGGCCGGAGCTGGTTTTGCCCTCTCGGTGGCAGGTAAATCTGCCCCATTGTTTGTAAGCGATAAAGATTACCCGGGTGTAATCAGGGCATGCAAAGATTTGCAGACCGATATAGGAAAAGTAACAGACGCTGTACCTGAACTATACACTACCAGGTTTCCCAGGTCGAAAACTATTGTTATTGCCGGTACGCTGGGTAAGTCTCCTATTATTGACAAACTGGTCAGCAAAGGAAAAATATCAACCACAGCTATTGCCGGAAAATGGGAAACCTTCGTGATTCAGGTTGTAAAAAAGCCACTGCCCGGCGTCAGAGAAGCACTGGTTATTACCGGCAGTGATAAACGTGGCACCATTTACGGCATATATGAGCTTTCGGCAAAAATTGGCGTATCCCCCTGGTATTGGTGGGCCGATGTACCTGTGGAACATAAAGAGGCATTGTATGTTACCATTGAAGGAGCTTATAAGCTTGGCCCACCTTCAGTGAAATACAGAGGTATATTTCTGAATGATGAACACCCGAACCTTACCAACTGGATGATTGGAAAATACGGAACAGTTGAACCTTCTGATGATCCACCAATTCCACAGGGAATTGCCAATTATGGCCGGGATTTTTATTCAAAACTATTTGAACTGATCCTTCGGCTCAGGGGCAATTACCTATGGCCGGCCATGTGGAACAATGCCTTTAATGAAGATGATACCGAGAATCCGCGTTTGGCCGATGAATATGGTGTGGTAATGGGGAATTCGCATCAGGAGCCCATGCTCAGGGCACAAAAGGAGTGGGACAGAAGGTACATGAAAACACTGGGAA
>CAYTNC010000214.1:0-4524 GCA_964438935.1 uncultured Bacteroidales bacterium | reverse complement strand
ATGGATTTACTTCATCGCCTTCTTTTTTGGGATAATCGCTGGCAGCACCATACATGCTGCAGCTTGAGGCATATACAAACGATTTAACGCCGTGCTTTTTCGATAATTTAGCAAGATTAACAGCTGCGCGGTAGTTTACATCGAGGGTTATTTCTTCGTATTTTTTACCCATGGGGTCATTGGATATGGCGGCCAGGTCCACAACGGCATCCACCCCATCGAGCAGTTGTTCGGGAAACTGACGGATATCTCCAAATATCTGTTGATTCAACCTGACTTCGGGGAAAAATAATGGATTGGTAAGGCAGTGTGCAAAATAGCCAATATCAAATCCGATTAATTCTGCCTTGGGAAAAGTTGCCCGTAACTGGGCAGATACGCTGGGTCCGATATATCCCAGATTGCCTGCGATAAGAATTTTCATGTGGTTATTATTTATTTAAGAATGTTATTATACGTTTTATACTTAACAGGGTGATTTACTTCCATACTTTCCATGGGGGCGTGTCGCTGTTCCAAAGGTTTTCGAGCAGGTTTTTGTCGCGCAGCGTGTCCATCGGCTGCCAGAAACCGGTATGCCTGAAGGCACACAACTGACCGTCTGAAGCAAGCCTTTCCAAAGGTTCTTTTTCGAACACCGTACTGTCGCCTTCTATGTAATCGAGTACGCCGGGTTCAAGAACGAAAAAGCCGCCATTGATCCAGGCCGTGTCATCGCCATCGCCCTTTGGTTTTTCTTTAAAGTACTTTATTTTGGATTCACCCACCGGCAGGTTGAACACACCAAAACGGCCGTGTTGCCTTACTGAAGTGAGCGTGGCCATTACACCCTGGTTATTGTGATGCATGATCAGCTCGTTGATGTTTACATCGCTTACTCCGTCGCCATAAGTCAGGCAAAAGGTTTCGTTACCTATGTATTCCTTTACTCTTTTTAAACGGCCCCCGGTCATGCTTGCTTCGCCGGTATCAACCAGGGTTACGGACCAGGGTTCGGCATTCATCCGGTGTACCTTCATGCTGTTATTTTTCATGTCGAAGGTGACGTCGGAACTGAACAGGAAGTAATTGGAAAAATATTCCTTGATCATATTTCCTTTATACCCGCAACAGATGATGAAGTCGTTAATGCCATAGTGCGAGTATATTTTCATAATGTGCCAGAGTATTGGTTTTCCGCCAACCTCTACCATGGGTTTTGGCCTGACACCGCTTTCTTCGCTGATACGCGTGCCAAATCCGCCGGCCAGTAATACTGCTTTCATCTGGTATAGTTTAGTTGTTTTTTTTCAGGTTATTATTGTAAAGATAGCCAAATTGATTATAAGAACCGGTTTGAAGAACTTTCAGAACTTTATCAAGCGCAATTTTCACACCTTTTTCATTCCAGTGGGTATCGGTGCCGTGATATAATATGTCAGGTGATTTGACATATTCGTTGTAAAGATCAACATACTTAATACCCCTTCGGTCCAATTCTTCATATAACCGGGGTAGAAAATTATTATACTGGTGATTGTTGATTAATTTGTGGTAGATTGTGTATTTAGTTGGTATGGGCATAAAAACCATATCGAGATTATACTGACTTTTAAGGTTGTTTTTAAGTACAAGGATATTCTCAGCATAGGTCATTATTTCCTCATCGGAGTATTTATAATAGAAGCCACCCAATTCGTGTCCATATTCCTTTTCATGAAACAGCCAGGGTTCCGGGTTTGTGGTGTATTTTGCCGTGAGCGGAGATATGTATCCAAAAGCCCGGAACTTAAAAGTAGATATGGCTGCATATACTTTTGAAGTCAGGTAGCTCTGTTTAAGCATTACATCATAAAGATTCTCAGAGTTTTTCTTGAATATAAAGCCCATTATTTCATCCTTAACGGATTTCTTTGGTACAAGGTTGCTGAAACAACTATTGCTAAAAGGTTCATCAAACCTTTCAGGTATGTTTCTTTCAACAGATTCGTAAATCAATACTTTAGGTCCGGCGGAGTTTTTGTAACCACTTTCATTAAGCAAACAGAAAGGATTGGCTCTTGAAGGATCTCTTGTAACATAGGAGTATACTTTCAAGTCTAGGGTATCGGATAATATTTCAGGTATATTCTTTTGAAAGGAACAATCAAAGAAACTATCTCCATACGTTAGTACATCTGCACTTGTAATTTCAGGATTCTGGTCAGAAAGGCGGTATTTTTTATATTGTTGTTTGAACTTAACCTTAAAGTCTTTAATACAACTGAAGTAGTATAATTCACCGTACTTGTTGAAATCACGAGTTTCCTGATCCATCTTCTCACTCAATATGCCATTCATTAGTGGGAAGAACCTTACAGCAAGGAATGTATATAAACAAATTGAACCTGCAATATATATAACAATCCGAAGGAGTTTTTCTTTCATTGCATTAATCCGTTAGAACTGAAAATAAAGAAAATCAGATGATTCCCAAACACCAAGCACAAATAAAGCCAATGAGAGTGTGGCAACGGCTGCCCATTTCATATAGGCAGGCATAATACGCAGCCGGGTATAGAGTTCAGCTTTTTCTTCGAGGATTTCGACAACCAACAACAATATGATCAATCCAATGCTCAGGTAAAAATCAATTGAAAACTCAAAAAGGTTGAGGGGAGTAATATGCTGCATGCTGGTCATCTGACTGATGATATATAGGGCATCTTGCATGGTATTTGCCCTAAAGAAGATCCAGGCAAAACTTGCCAGTAAAAAGGTAGTCAATGTTTGCAGTATGCCATGAAAAACAGGAGTTCTATCTAAACCGGTAAATGAATTAACCTTCTCCCTGATAGGTTTGATCCAGATGGAAAACAACTGGTAAAACCCGTGAAGTGCGCCCCAGATGACAAAAGTCCAGTTGGCACCATGCCATAAACCGCTCACCAGAAAGGTAAAGAAAAGATTGAAGTAATGACGGCTTTTGGTTTTAACCCGGCTACCGCCAATTGGAATGTAAAGGTAATCGCGGAACCAGGTTGAAAGCGATATGTGCCAGCGGTGCCAGAACTCACGTATACTTTGTGAAAGGTAGGGTCTGCGAAAATTGACCATCAGGTCGTATCCCATTACTTTAGCTGTTCCGATAGCAATGCTTGAATATCCCGAAAAGTCGCAATAGATCTGGAATGAAAAGAAGAGCGTGGCCAGCAGAAAGTGGGGTCCCTGGTAATCGGCAGGGTTATTGTAAACTATGTTCACATAATCCGAAAGCCTGTCGGCAATAACTACTTTTTTGAAAAAGCCCCACAGCATGTGCGCTATTCCGTCTCTGACGTTATCGTATGTCAGCGAATTCTTTTTATAGAATTGCGGAAGCAGGTTGGTGGAGCGTTCAATAGGACCGGCAACCAGCTGGGGAAAGAAGGATACATAGAGTGCAAAAATTCCAAAATGCTTTTCAACGGGTTGATTGCCTTTATATACATCAATTGTATAGCTGAGTGTCTGAAAGGTGAAAAAAGAAATGCCCACGGGTAATAGCACGTCATAGGCCGGAACTCTGTAAAAAAGGTTGAATTGGGCAAACAGCAAATTCAGTGAATCACCAAAAAAGTTGAAATACTTATAAAAGAACAGGATTCCAAAACTGACTACCAGGCCAGTCGTCAATAATGAGATCCTGATGCCCTTTCGTTTGAAATGACCCAACCCCAGTCCGCATAAGTAATTGGTAAATGTGGTAATGAAAATCAGCACCACAAATTTGTAATTCCAGCACATGTAAAAGTAATAACTGGCAACGAGCAGCAGAACCCATCTGAAACGGTGTGGCAGCAAAAAATACAGCGCCACCACCATGGGAAAGAAGATGATGAAATCGAGGGAATTAAACAGCATAAGACAGTGTTGCGATTTTTGTTGTTTTTAATATACCCTTATTCTGGCGCAAAGGTTGCTTCTTTTGATCTTTTTTTTTACGGGTATTTTATCAATGTGCCAATTTACAGGATAGATAAATGACTTTTTTTTACAAATGTTCATTATTGCATAGTTTGTAAAAAAAGTCATTTGTCTCGTAAAATTGGTTTAATGTATGATCAATTTGCCGTTATAGGTGCTGTCGCCAAGAATCACCTGGTAGAGGTATATCCCCGGGGATAACCAGTTGGTGGTATTGTCGATGTTAAGTAGCGACTTGTTGCTGAATGTTTCGTTGTACACAATAACCCCCAGCTGGTTAAAAATTCTGACCTGCGATGTTACAGTTTGGGGCAACGCAATATTGATCTGTTTCGATGCCGGATTCGGGTAAACCTGAACGATGGCCTCAGTATTTGAGTTATCATCGAGAGCACTAAACTGGGTGACCTGCACATTGATGTACGAGTAAGGGCTATAAGCGAATCCGTCGTTTACGCGTGTTTGTACCTGCAGCGTGCCTGTATATTCCGCATCCGGGATGACGGTGTTGCCGGAAACAGTATAATGCACTCCTTCGTTCATGTGGAGTGAAAAATCTTCCGGGAACAGGTTGTCGGGGTCCTGAACCAGCAGATCGGT
>CAYTNC010000213.1:0-4538 GCA_964438935.1 uncultured Bacteroidales bacterium | reverse complement strand
CCGGATGATAGAATTGGGTTACACCAATTGCGGCCATTTGACGACCCATCAGGTTTGCCAGTTTGTATGCAAGATCCACATCGCCGATAGCGGTTATACCCATGGGAGGAGGAAATTGCAGAATACCGCCTGCGGTGTAATCGTTCTTGAAATCACCTTCCATGTCAATCGTTACGTGCAGAGGAATTCCCGAAGCCCGGTTCATGGCGATTTTCTGCAGATTGTTGAGTGCTTCGGTAAGCTCTTCAGGCGTTACGCTTATACCAAAGGCGCGGGAATTGAACCATGTGTGTGCGATGTCGAAATAATCCTTGGGCTTCTTGAAATTGGGATCAACCTGTGAGCGTCCCCAATATAGATTTTTACATGTTTCAAGTGCATACGGTTCCAGACAAATGCCGCCTGCGTGCAGTTTGGTAATTTGTTCAATCCCTGATGGTGTAGGGATAGCACCTCTCCAGGTGAAGGTTAGCAGCTGGCCGCATTTTTCCAGCAGACTCATTTTCGCGATTTTCGCGGCAACAAAAGCATCTCTTTCTTTTGACATGGTGTTTCTCTTTATAAATTATTGTTTTCTGTAATAATGTCGGTTGTCAGATTCAATTCGAATCCTCACATCACAAAATAAGCCGTAAATTTAAATATATTTATTTATACGCTAAAGTTTTTCAATAAGTGTTTAGAAATCATTATCACCAAAAAACATGGCTTCTTCATTTTTCAGACATATACTTTTCTGCCATCTTGATCATTTCAGCAACCACACTCTTGGGCTGGTTATTGCGATCGAAAAGTACAGGGTAATCCTTTCTGCCGCGGATCGGGAAATCGTTTAACCATGTTAAGGTATCATTCAACCCCCAAACTGTGACGCGATCCACTACATCATTGTATTTTAGAAAGAGTCCGAACATATCAAGTACGCGTTTATTCCATTTTTGCTGAACCGAGTCGGGTACAGCTTCACGATAGGGATCCATTTCCCTGGAATAGGTGAAACTGGTCGAAATATCTGCCCCGGAATAAGGACTTGGAAGAATTGAAATATCCCATTCAGTAATATGTATTTTCATCCCTGCAGCTTTAAGTTTCTTAAAGCTGGCTTCTGTGGCGTCAACCGTAGGGTCATCCATGTTCATGTGTGCCTGGGAACCAACTGCATCAATTCTGCATCTTACTACCTTGAGTTCTTTCAGAAGTTCCACAATTGCATCGCATTTTGCCGGAGTTTCTACATTATAATCGTTGTAGTACAATTCTGCATTTGGGTCAGCTTCATGAGCAAACTGAAAAGCATATTTGATATAATCCTTGCCCAATATTTGGAAGAACTTACTGTTACGGTATGTGCCATTGTCTTCAAAAGCTTCGTTGACAACGTCCCAGCCTTTTATCCGGCCTTTATAACGACCCACAATTGCATAGATGTGCTGACGCATCCGTTCTTTAAGAACTTCTGGAGTGACATCTTTCCCACTGTCATCAACAAAGAACCAACTGCCTGTTTGAGAATGCCAGATAAGACAATGCCCAATTACATCTTGCTTATTTTTTTCTCCAAACGCTACAAATTTGTCTGCATCTGTCCATACGAATTTATTTTCCTCCGGATGGATAGGATGGGGCTTCATACAGTTTTCGGCAACAATGCTATTGAATTCTTTAGCAATCAATTCTGATTCTTTGGCGTTAACACCATTAACTTGTTGCATATTAACAGCTACTCCAAAAAGAAATTTACCTTTGGTAGCCTCAGCTAATGAATTATGCGCCATAATGTATTTGCTTGACAGAATATTAATGGCAATTATGCAAAAATAGGCTTGATTTTCACTTTGTTCTTTTAAACTAATCAATATCGGTTATGATACCCCTTTTTCCCTGCGGGCCTTAAGTTCTGCCTCAATTTTTACTTCCATTTTCTTATCAATAGAATAGAAAAATAGCAATCCGACACCTATAAGAAAAGGGATGGAAGGATAAACACTGACAAGCATTTTTGCTCCGGTAGCGACAGTTTCAGGTTGAGCAATTTCCGTCCCGGCAACCGCAGCTTCTATAGGGATATATCCGTATAAACCTAAAATCCAGGTAACCAAAGCACCTCCAACTGAAAGTCCTACTTTAAGGCCTACCATCATAGCTGAAAATATAATTGCAGTTGCCCTACGGTTTGTTTTCCATTCTGAATAGTCGGCAACATCAGCAATCATGGCCCAGAGAATTGGGATGGTAATCCCATAAGTAAAGCCATGCAGAATCTGCGAGGCGAACATTAAGATTACACTCTCGGGTTTGAAAAAGATAAAGATCAGAACAAAAAAGGCAGCAACAAGCAAGCCATACTTATAAACATCCCGTTTACCATATTTATCCGCGAGCCTCTTTGATAATGATATTCCAACAATCATAAAGATTATTCCTCCTGCATTAAATAAACCAAAGCCTGCAGAAACCGGATCTGATTCAAATAAATCCGTACCTAAAGCTGATAGAGCAGTAGCAACCGGTTTAATAAATTTGGTAAGGGCAGCTTCATCTACGTAATTATTAAAATAATACACATAGGCGCCTCCTTTCATCGCAAGAGTGGTGAATACCAATATGGTTAATACAAGCATTATCAGCCAGGGTTTGTTCTTCGAAAGATCAGACAGGTCATCTTTAATCGATGATTGTTGTTCCAAAGTTGGAATAATGCGCTCCCTGGTTGTGAAAAATGTTATAAGTAACATTACAGTACCTATGCCAGCCATCCATGTCATTACCGATTCAATCCCGGCGGCTTTATCACCATGACCGACAGCTTTAATAATTGCCAGCATGAATACCTGTACAAAGAACTGTGCAAACATAACTGCAACAAAACGATACGATGAGATACTATTTCTTTCTCCCATATCACCGGTTAATACACCGCTCAGAGCTGCATATGGAAGATTACTTGAAGCATACATCAACAACAAAAAACTATAAGTTACCGCAGCATAAATCAATTTCCCCTTGTATGTAAAATGGGGTGTAGAAAAGGCCAGAAGTGCAGCAACGCCAATTGGAATAGCAGTGAATAATACCCAGGGCCGGAATTTGCCCCATCTCGAATGGGTTCTGTCAGCCAATATACCAATCAGCGGATTAAACCCAAACGCGGCAACCAAGCCGACAATTAATATCACCATAGAGGCATCAGAATTATTCAGCCCATAAATATCTGTATAGAAATAAGCTAAATAGGTAATTAATGTTTGGAAAACAAGGTTTGCAGCAAGGTCTCCCAGGCTATACCCTACTTTTTCAAATACTGTGATTTTTTGAGAAGTTAGACTCATAATTTTTTATATTAATTGATTATTTGCATATGCTTGTTAATCTGGTCCCATTCCGCGGAGCCAATTGATCCTATTGAAGTTTGTTCAATAAAAAAGCTTTTTCGTGGAAAAAATGGTTTGACAAATCTATCATTTTATTTCATAATTTCAATTTCTTTGAAATTATCCTTGCTTTTAATTCATAATTTTCCTATAATGGTCTTTCCTTT
Organism: uncultured Bacteroidales bacterium; assembly: GCA_964438935.1. GTDB lineage: Bacteria > Bacteroidota > Bacteroidia > Bacteroidales > UBA10428 > UBA5072. The sequence continues at coordinate 1,000 of CAYTNC010000213.1, read as the reverse complement.
GTGCATCATGAGCGGTACTTGAACTGACTCCTGAAAAGCTGACAGTTCATAATGTGGCCTTTTTTGCTTTCATAGTTTTGATCTGTTTCTGTTGTAAATTATTCGTTACCATGTTAAAATTTGTATCATTCAGACGGTTCACGGTTTTATGTGCCGTATTAGCCTTTGCAGTAATCAATACATATACGGTAACTGCCGGATCAACCCTTAGAATATCAACAACCGAAAATGGTTTTGCACTGTCGGTTGCGGGTAAATCGGCACCGATATATGTTAGCGCTGACGATTACCCGGGTGTGATCAGGGCATGCAAAGATCTGCAGTCGGATATCGGGAAGGTAACCGGTGTCGCTCCCCGATTGTTCACGGAAAAAACTCCCAAATCGAAGTACCTAGTTATTGCCGGTACACTGGGCAAAAGCCCGGTTATTGATAAACTGGTTGGTAAAGGCCTGATTCAGGTTGACCAGATTGCCGGTAAATGGGAGAGTTTTCAGATCCAGGTGGTTCAGAAACCCATGCCGGGTGTCAGGGAAGCCCTTGTAATTGTTGGCAGCGACAAGCGAGGCACCATTTACGGGCTTTACGAGATTTCTTCTGGTATTGGTGTGTCGCCCTGGTATTGGTGGGCCGATGTGCCGGTTGAACATCGGGATGCACTTTATGTAAGCATCAACGGTGCTTTCAAACTGGGTCCTCCGTCGGTTAAATATCGCGGCATCTTCCTCAATGACGAGTACCCGAATCTTACCCGGTGGGTGAGCGCCAAATTCGGCACTCCTAAAATGTCTGAAAATCCGCCTGTTCCCGAAGGAATTGCCAATTACGGAAGAGAATTCTATACCAAACTGTTTGAACTGATCCTGAGGCTCAGGGGCAATTACCTGTGGCCGGCCATGTGGAACAACGCCTTTAATGAAGATGATCCCGAGAATCCGCGCCTGGCAGATGAATACGGTGTGGTAATGGGGAATTCACACCAGGAACCCATGCTCAGGGC
>CAYTNC010000212.1:0-4558 GCA_964438935.1 uncultured Bacteroidales bacterium | reverse complement strand
AAGTTAAGTCCCGTATGGGACGATATAAATTTTTGTCGGACAGTAGTGATTTTTTTATACCTTCATCATTCATCTGAACATCCATGCGGCTTCCTCTGAAAATACTGATTCACACCATTTTCTGGCTGGTATTCTCTCTGTTTTCGCTGGTGGTGAGTTATGGGCAATCGGTAAGTGAGTGGAAGTACATCAACAACCTGACGCCCCATTTCATCATCAACCTGTTGTGGGCCGGTATTATTTTCTATCTATTCTATTTCTATTTCATCCGGTATTTTGAGAACAGGCAATTTATCAGATATCTGTTGTTTTCAGTGCTGTTAAGTATTGCCCTTACCCTTTTGCTGTTGCCGCTTCACCGCTTTTTCTATCCTCAATTTGAGTTGTATGATCTGCGGTTCATGCTTCCTCCAATTGCAGGCACCTTTATCATTGCACAATGCGGAAGCCTGGTAAGGGGATTTGAAAACTGGTTTTCCGACATCCGGTTAAAGGGTGAACTGGAAACACGCAATCTGAAAAATGAACTGGAATTGCTGAAATCGCAGATCAATCCGCACTTCCTGTTCAATGCACTGAACAATATAGATTCATTGATCCGCACAGCACCCGAAAAAGCCTCAGATACACTGATCACCTTATCTGACATGCTCCGGTACATGATTTATGAAACCCGCTCCGATCAGGTTTTGTTCGATAAAGAGCTGATCTATATGAAAAATTACATCGAACTTCAGCAACTCAGGTTTCGCGAAAAGAATTACATCAGGGCCGTTTTTCCCGATCATTGCCCGGGTATTCAGATAGCCCCCATGCTGCTGATTCTCTTTATTGAAAATGCCTTTAAGTATGCATACAATTCGGGAAAACTGCCTGTTGTGGACATTTCACTGGAATGCAACGGCAACCAATTGCTTTTTACCTGTGAAAATCAGTGTAAAAATGGAAGACAAAGTGATGAGGAACTGTGCGGGATTGGTCTGGAAAATGTAAAAAGACGGCTGACGCTCATTTACCCGGGAAAGCATGAATTGGTTATCTTTGATGAAGAATCCTCATTCAGGGTGGAATTAAAAATTAAGCTATCATGAGGCTGACCTGCATCATCGTTGAGGATGAACCTCCTGCATTCGACAAGCTGAAGGACTTCATCGGCAGGGTTCCATTTCTGGAACTGATCAACGGCTTTGAGAACGCCATGGATGCATTGCATTTCCTGAAAGAACATCCAGTTGACCTGATATTTCTGGATATCCAGATGGAGCATCTGACCGGGATCCAGATGCTCGAGTCGATGTCTGAAAAGCCATACATAATTATCACCTCTGCCTATTCGGATTATGCGTTGAAAGGCTATGAGCTGCAGGTATTCGATTACTTGTTGAAGCCCTATTCCTTTGAAAGATTTCTGGCTGCTGTAAATAAAGTCTGCAAGGATTCAGACAGCAAGAACCCATCGGCAGTGCCGTTAACCCACATTTTTATTAAGACAGAATACCGGATTGAAAACGTGCGGATTGATGAAATCCTGTATGTCGAAGGTATGCAGGCCTATCTCCGGGTTGTGTTGCCCGGCAGGAAGATCATGACCAAACAGAGTTTCAGATCACTTCTTTCCCAGTTGCCTGATGATGATTTTGTGCAGGTACACAAATCATGGGCAGTCAACATCAAAAAAATTGAATCCATTGAACGCAACCGGATCCGTATTGGCGGGCAGCTCATACCCATCGGCGATACATTCAGGGAAGCCTTTCATAAAAAGATCAGGCTTTAAATATAGAGTCAAGAGTCAAGAGCCAAGATTTTGGATTTTTGATCTTGGATCTTGAATCTTGGATCTTGGTTCTTGGATCTAAACTTTGACGGTCGCACATAAATTGCTATATTTAGCTGACAGATTATTTAAATTCATCAATTTTCCAAACCACTATGAAAACCCTGTTCATTTTCATCCTGTTAAGCATCCCGATTACCTGGGTATCCTGGAAAACCCTGTTTAATACAAAATCTCATGGTTTTTACCGCTTCATCAGCTGGGAATGCATTGCCCTGTTGTTTGCCTTTAATTACCGGTACTGGTTTGAAGCGCCCTTTACACTGGCACACCTGGTCTCATGGATATTACTATTCATTTGTGCGTATGTGGTAATTGCCGGTTACCTGGAATTAAAAAAAGGCGGAAAGGCTTCAACAACCCGGGAAGATAAGCACCTTTATACGTTTGAAAAAACAACGGAACTTGTAGACACCGGTATATACAGGTATATCAGGCATCCCCTGTATGCTTCACTGATATACCTTACCTGGGGTATTTATTTTAAAAACCCGACCTTCTTCCTGTTCCTGGTTGCAGTTGTTTCAACTGTTTTTCTGTACTTTACCGCCCGCTTTGATGAAAAGGAATGCATTGCGTTTTTTGGCGACAAATACAGCGATTACATGAAACGCAGCAAGATGTTTGTTCCATTTGTATTCTGACCCGAATCAAACGGATTATTCAACTCCCAGAATTGTTAATTCACTCCATGCCGGGACTTACAAATGAAAAGAAAAACCCCGCTGCACATAATGATGGCAGCGGGGTTTTTAAGTTCTAAGGTATTCCGGAAGTATCAGATGTTAAATAGGGCCCAAAAATTCGGTAGAGCAGAATCCCTCAACACCTTGTTCTGATTTTATGAAGAACCAGCCGTTATACATTTTCTTGATCACCTGCACTGTGGAATGATGTGCAGCTTTACCAACTACATCAAAATCAGTTCCAGGACCCTTACGGATATTCAGGTTTGAAGATTTGGTAACCACCTTCATCCGGATATTTTTTGCAGTAAGGTCTTCAACCTCGAGATAGTTTTTAACCTCCTTCACTCCAGGGGCTTTTTTCAGGGCAGCAATAGCTTTGTCAGCAACAGTGCTGTCAGGAACTGTTCCTGAAACCGAGAGAATTCCATTCTCCAAGGAACATTTTAAATTGGGTATGTTCACTCCGGCGGTTGAAAGCAAAGAAGCATAATTTGCTTTTTCGGCAGGAGTTGTAATGGCCTGGGCCAGTTTATCAAATAATCCCATGATAATCAGATTTTAAGTTGCTTATTTAGGTAGTAAGGTAGTGGTAAAATCAGGCGTGTCAAGCAGTAGTTTGTCTTTCGACACAACCGTACTCATGTTCATCCCATTTTCGGTTTTCACAACCAGGTTTCCGTTTTCCAATGCATAGGTTCCTGTTTCAATGGTTTTTCCGTCACTTACCATGGTGTACTTGTTATCCTTAAAGGTCATTTCAACCTTCAGCAATTCTGCTTTGGTTGCCTGGAACAGACTGTCGCTCAGCGTACCCTTGGCGATCACGTCGGTAACTTTCCAGGTTTTGGCAATGAGTTTATCAGGCCCTTTCTTGCAACTTACACATGCTACTGTCAAAACCAGCAACATCAGTGGTAATAATCTGGATACTTTCATAATTGATTTGATTGGTTAATTAATAATTGTTTTTTAATCATATAAAAATAACCAAAATATTCCGGATTTGCAGTTTTTTTTTGCCTTTTGTTCCAGACAGGCTTTCCAGTTTCTGAAAAGGCAACCTTGCAAAAATGAAAGTGTTATCAGGATCAATTCTTGGAAAGGTGTATTTTTGACATCATGAAATAACGAAGACTTAATTGATATTGACCCCATTAAAAAAATCAACTCATGGAATTCAACGAACTTGTCCGAGTACGCGAAAGTAATCGCGATTACGACCCACAGAAGCCTGTTTCGAAAGATGTTCTGGAAAAAATCCTGGAAACTGCGCATATGGCTCCTTCAGCTGTCAACAAGCAGCCGTGGGAATTCTGGATCATCCGGTCGGCTGAGAGGCTCGAAAAGGTAAGGGCCTGCTATCACCGCCCCTGGTTCAAGGAGGCTCCGGTACTTCTTGTCATTGTGGGCGACCGCGATAAGGCCTGGGTAAGGCAGTATGACGGATACAATTCAATTGAAACAGACCTTGCCATTCTGATGACGCATGTAATACTGGCTGCCGAAAATGAGGGTGTGAGCGCATGTTATATTGAAGCATACGACCCTGCGTTACTCCGTGAAGCCCTCGGTTTAAGTGAAAACCAGGTAGTGTTTGGCATCACGCCCCTCGGATATCCACATGACGGAAAAGGCAAGCTGGGAAATAAATCAAGGAAGCAGCTGAGAGAAGTGCTGCGGTATTTGTAAAAGTACCGGTTTAAATTCAACCTTCCTTCCTCAGTAAAGCAATCACACCTTCGTTACCGGGCAGATCGACTTCATAATTGATATGCATTAATATGCAAGACGGTCTTCTGACCGGTTATGTATCCGCCGGACGGGTCGAACTGCCATTCCCAGCTTTCCGCAGGTTCAGCAACAGGGAAAGGGCACTTCACGTGTTCGCGGCTTCCGGTAAGAACATCGTTTGAATCAAAATACTTCTCCCTGATGTCGGTTATCAGCAGCGACTTACCGGGGCACAGCAATTTCAGGTGCGCCTGCTGCAGCAGGAAAATGATGCGATCAGCCTCATCTGTTTCATAAGGTA
>CAYTNC010000211.1:2601-4575 GCA_964438935.1 uncultured Bacteroidales bacterium | reverse complement strand
GCAATATAGGTTACCCAGTTGTTGATGTTTTCCATGATCCGGGTTATGGCCACAATCCAGATCAGTACCTCAAAAAAACCGATAATGGGTGCAACATTTCGGAATCCTTTGGTCATGAATATGATCCTCATGGTATCCAGCGTCACATCACAGATTCTCATGACAAAGATCAACAAGGGCAAAAGGAGAAAATCAAAAACAGGTGTGCTCAGTATTTCCATGGGTTCTCTTTTTATCTTATGGCTAATTTAATAAGAATGCCGCTGTAAAACCAGTTTAGGGGCATTGTAAAAATTGAAAAAATAAGGATGGACTTGATTCCATAAATGTCAATATAGGGATTGATTAAATTGCTTACGCCCCTGCCGCAGGCTTTAGTCAAGGGACAAGAGATGGGTATGTATATTGTTTTTTTTCAATAGCCCCTGGCTTCAGCCAGGGGAAATCAATTGCGGCATATACTCCCTCTCTCCCGCTGCATGCAGGGCACTGCCACTGGCACAGCCGTGCATGCAGCGGAATAATATTGTGGTTTATGCCCTGATCCCCGGGCTGAAGCCCGGGGCTATTAATGCTTATGCTAATGAAAGTTGACATGTATGCCTGAAGGGGCGAAAGCAATTATTTAATTAACGCCTATGGTATGGAAACTGCGCTCAACATTCTGAGAATGTACTTCCTGTCATAGCGCAACCGAAGGCTTTTCCAACACGAAAAGCATATTTGAAGTCAGTTTGGAACTTGGCGTAACAGTAACATGAAAACCTCTGTCTTCAGCTAATTTCCGTATTTTTGAACCTGAAAAGAAATGCAGTTTGTTGTCTTTTGCTTTGTTAAATCCGCTTCGTGTAGAGAAAAATTCAGTATAACGAGTTCGCTGGTGTTGTTTTTTCAGATCACTGTCGGCATCACGAATAATGATTTTTCCACCGGGGTTCAGTTTTTCCATACATTTTTCCAACAAAGTTGTTTGCTGGTCATCATTAAGGTAATGGAGCACATCGCTCAGGATAAACACGTCAGAACGTTCCGGAACATATTGAGTGGCATCAGCAGCAATGAAGCTTATCTGCCCGTTTTTTGAAATGCAGTGACTGGCCAGTTCAATTTTGTCGGCATCATAATCAATACCCAGGATTTTCCTTTCAGGCGAAACAAAGTTCAGTAAATAGGAAAGATAGCCATATCCGCAGCCAATATCTGTTATGGCAGCTTTTCTTGGAACCAGTTTGTCAATATACGCATAGTTATTTTCAAGCGCCATTTTGATCCGGGTATACCATTCTAGTACCGGCCCTTTGTATATATAATTGCGCACGACCTTGCGTCTGAAATAGGCCGGAGTTTCCAGTTCTTCCCTGATCTTTCCGTATTCACTCCGGTAAAACAAGAGCATTTGCCTGGTCATTTCATGGTAATCTGCACCGTATAGGCTGTCACCGGGCCTGATTCGCGGATATATTTTAACGGTAATTGAACCTCCCCTCAGGTGGTTTTCGCCTTTGTTCATACATTCACCGGCTCCATGTATGAATACCGGAAGAAGGTCGAGCCCCATTTCATGCGCCAATAAAAATGCTCCTTTATGAAAACGTTTGATAGATGAATCCGGGGAGCGGCTTCCCTCGGGAAAAACAATCACCGAATAGCCTTCGCTTACCTTTGCCTGAAGCCGTCCTGTAAGTTCTTCATAACCGCCCATTACAGGATAATAATTCAGATACCTGATCACCAATGCATATAGCGGATTGTTCCATACCCATTTGGTGGTTAGCACAATCAGTTTCGGATGCAGCATCAGCAGCAACAGCAGGTCGATATGCGATTGGTGGTTGCTGATGATCAGCGCGGGCTTGCTGAAATCCTCATTGCCCATGTTGACAATCTTCTTGCGAATATGCACCATGGCATAAACCGGAACCTTACACCAGAACCTCATGCCTTTGTGCATGATCAGGCGTTTCTGTTTTGAAC
>CAYTNC010000211.1:0-2501 GCA_964438935.1 uncultured Bacteroidales bacterium | reverse complement strand
AAACCAAGCGTCCAAATCCAGCTCAGAAAAATGGGGACAAAGGTAATCATACCCAGTTCTATTCGGCCAAAAGCAAGAATCAGAACACCCAGAATGAGTATAAGGCTTACGTTGGCTATAAAATTGAAATCGTCCCCCAGGGTATTGACAATATGAGACAGAACCGATTTGCGATCGATAACAAACACCCCGTCCGTTCCTGAAAAACGTTGCACTGTCATATCCTTGTCCTCGTTGCCCACTTTGAGCACGGTGACAACGGATGCCAATTCAGGTGTAATACTGATGTTATCAATAAAGAATACCGATTCCAACGTTTTAAAGAGCGAAGAGTCGGCAACTTTGAACTCCTTGTTCATTAATCCGTTGAATTCAATGAATGAATTCGGTCTGAAACCAGCTAAAACGGCCTTTTCTTCAAGCGTGGCCAAGAAGTTTTTTTTCTTTTGGTGCTGCCAGAATATATTCCACCTGTTAATTTTTTGCATTTGCATGGAGTCCGACATCAGCATAGAACCCGGAGAATTAAAATCCCTTACAACACCTTTATTTTTAAGTTCCGTGGCTTGTTGCAACACGATCTCGTTTTTGCGAAGCGCCTGCTGGAGATCATGGCCATACGCCACCACGTAAATTGAACTCAGTTTGGCGTTGTTGATCCGGTTGAGTTTATCCTCGGTCTTTATCAGCTTATCCGACATGTAATTCATTTTCATCATGTCGTCTTCAAAACCTACCCTGCCAACATAAAACAGCGCAACAACGGTGTAAAGCACCATGAACAGCAATAAAAGTTTATTTCTGTCAAAGCCATACCGGGTTATTTTATCCAGCACCACTTCCAGGTAATTCTTTTCTTCCGTATCGTCTTTTGTATTATGAGTGGCGTCAAGGATGTGCGGAAGCACCACCATGGTAAAGAAGGCGGCTGTTATAACACTTACTGCTGCAAGAATCCCAAGCTCATGCAATGATTCAGATGAAACAAACACCAGCGTCAGGAATTCAAAAGCAGTTGCAAAACCACATACAATAATAGGAAATGACACATCCTTGATGGTGCCTATGATATCATGCCTGTGTTTGTAATGAGTGGTGATGTGAAGCGCATAATCCACGGTAATGGCAAGAATGACAGTGCCAATGCTCAAAGAAATAACAGATATTTTACCTTCAACCAGGTAGAGAACAGCCAGGGCCATTATTCCGCCAAAAACGGCCGGTAGAAAAATGAACGGGAACAGCTTTTTCTTTTTAACCGAAAAAGTAATGATCAGTGCCAGCAAAACGATGGTGATGGTAAGCGTCAACCGGATATCCCTCTTCAGTCGTTCTGCATTTCCAACAGCTATTACGGCCGATCCGAAGTAGCTGATTTCCATCTTCCCGTTACCGGCCGCTTCTATTATTCCGGTGACCCGGTTGAGGTTATCAACAAATTCGGTATTTTTCGCCGTTTCCTTAGATGGATAAACCGGAGTAATAAAGAGCATCAGGTTTCGCAAATCGCGTGAAAAAATGCAACCATTGACCACCTGGTAGTTTTCATCATTCTGGTACGATCCCAGTTTACCCAAAGCCATACCGCCAATACCAACGGGGTCGCGAATGATCATCTGCTTCATGGTAAAACTGGCCGGTGACAACAGATTTCTCAGGTCATTGCCGATCGCCTGCTCAATTGCTTCGGGTGATACCAATGAATCCAGTCTTTCATAATCCGAATCTTCAAGAAATAAAGGAAGATTCTCATATACGATGTTGAACATGGTTTCAATAACGGTATCAGCCACTTTATAGGTAAGAGCTTTGACATAGGGTGAGAAAACCGGCGAATGGAGTGAATCGGCAAGCTGATCACCTGTTGCTATGAGCTCATCAACGTCAGGATTCGCGGCAGAATCGGATGCAGATATGGTAACGATTATCTTGTCGAGAAATTTGGAATGTTCAACAGCCTGGTTAATTGCGCCCTGTGAACTACCGCCTGAAATCATCCGGGTGATGTCTTCCTCAAACCTGATTCGGGAGGCCAGGTAAACCGCTGCTGCAGTTATCAACAGCATCAGAAAAAAAAGGCGAAACCTTCTTTTCTCAAAAAAACGATATATGAGCAGAAATATAGCTTCCATGAATCAGTCAATAATCACCCTGCGGTTGTGATACAATTTGAGCAGTGAGAAGGTAAGCAGTCCAAACAGGACCGAAGCCACAACCGCAAACACAATGCTACCTATAATATATTGGTACAGGTTATCGCGCACCCAGGTGAAATCGATCCCTGAGCTGAAAGTAAGACTGCTCTCACCGGAAAGGATCCATCCTCCGGTCAGGTAGCTCAAATATAGAATTACAGGGATCATAGGAGGAATGCTGATGTTGGCAGCTACAATTACAATGAGTTTATTCAGGCGCAGCAGGTATGCCAGTGCAATGGCTGTAATGAGCTGGTAACCCCATATTGGTATGATGCCCATAAACACCCCCAGCATTACCGAAAA
>CAYTNC010000210.1:0-4627 GCA_964438935.1 uncultured Bacteroidales bacterium | reverse complement strand
ACAAATCAACAAATCAACAAATCAACAAATCAACAAATCAACAAATCAACAAATCAACAAATAAATATGTGTTTAAGCATCCCCGCAAAGATTCTTTCCATGGAAGGAAATATGGCCCGGGCCTCAGTAGGAGGGGCCATTGTAAACACCAGCCTGCATCTGGTTGATGATGTGAAGCCGGGCGATTATGTGTTGATTCACACTGGTTTTGCCCTTCAGAAAATCAGTGAGGAAGAAGCCCTGGAAACCATTGCCATGATTGAGGAAATGGAAAATAAAGCAGGAGAACCGGAATGAAGTATGTTGATGAATTCAGAAACCATGAATTGGTTGCCAGGCTGACAGATGCAATTATCCGCAAGTCGAAAACACCTGTGCGCATTATGGAAGTATGTGGAGGACATACGCTGGCCATTCGCAAATATGGCATACAGCAACTACTACCTGAGCATATTGAATTGTTATCCGGGCCGGGTTGCCCGGTATGTGTAACCGACCGGACGTCAATTGACAGGGCCATAGCCCTCTCCAGACTTCCAGAAGTGATCATTACTACCTATGGAGACCTGATACGGGTACCCGGCTCCCGGTCCAGTCTCAACCTGGAGCGTGCGCAGGGGGCTGATGTCAGAATTGTTTATTCCACACTGGAAGCCCTTGAAATTGCCCGCACAAATCCCGGTAAACAAGTGATTTTTTCCGGAATAGGCTTTGAAACAACAACGCCATCAAGTGCTGTAGCCATACTGGAAGCAGAAAAACAGGATATTGCCAACTTCTTTCTGCTTTCGATGCACAAGGTAATGCCGCCTGCCATGGGTGCGCTGATCGACCAGGGCATCCGCATCGACGGCTATATCGGACCGGGTCATGTATCTGCAGTTGCCGGAGCCAATATGTACCATTCATTGGTTGAGCAGTACGGTATTGCTGTGGTAATCGCTGGTTTTGAGCCGGTTGACCTGCTTCAGGCGATTTACATGCTTGTTTGCATGCACGAGGAGGGCAGACATGGTTTGGAAATTCAGTATAAAAGAGTTGTCACGCCCCAGGGAAACATGAAAGCAAGGGAAATGGTTAGCCAGGTCTTTGATGCCTGTGATGATTCGTGGCGGGGATTAGGTATGATCAGGAACAGCGGCCTTTCATTAAAAAAGGAATACAGCAGGATGGATGCCTCACTGCACTTTGATATTCAGGTTGAGTCGTTGCCCGAACCTGCGGGTTGTATCTGCGGTGAAGTATTGCGTGGAATGAAGAAACCGGCTGAATGCCGGCATTTCGGAAAGACCTGTACTCCATCCAATCCGGTGGGGGCCTGCATGGTTTCGGGTGAAGGAGCCTGCCAGGCTTATTATCAATTCAGATGACGTTCACACTTTTTTTAGATATATTAGCCGCTTAATTTAACATTCCTTTCACCATCACATGAGTTCAAAGAAACGTATTTTGTATTCCCTGCTCAGCGGTTTATTGCTTATTCCGGCCTGGTATGAATGGGGGAACGGGTTGATCCTGATTATTGCACTGGTGCCTTTGTTATTTGTGGAAGACTATCTTGATCAGCACAAGAACGAATATGGACCCGGCACATTCTTCAGATATTCGGCACTTGCTTTTATTGTGTGGAACTTAGCCACCACCTGGTGGATTTATAACGCATCCTTCATTGGCGTGGTTGCGGCCGTACTCATCAACACCCTCATGTGGTCGCTGGTGATGTGGCTCTTTCATCTGGCAAAACGAAGAATGGGTGCTCACATCGGCTATTTCAGCCTGATTTTGTTTTGGATCACGTGGGAGTACTTTTATCACAATTCTGAAATCTCATGGCCCTGGCTTTCATTGGGGAACGGTTTTGCGTACAACATCAGGATGATCCAGTGGTACGAATTCACCGGTATACTTGGTGGATCATTGTGGGTGCTGTTGTTGAACGTATTGATATTCAATTTGATCAAAAACTTTCTGAATGAGCAGCCTAAAAGGCAGCTGGTTGCCCAGCTTGTATTAATTGGGGTTATCATTGCCGGCCCGCTGACCGCATCGCTTGTTATGTTTCATTCCTACCATGAAGTTTCGGATCCCAGAACGGTTGTGGTAATCCAGCCCAATATAGATCCGTATGAAAAGTTTGTTTCCATTCCCAGCGTTGAGCAAACCCGAATTCAGCTTGAAGAGGCTGCGAAATTGGCCGATACAGGGGTGGATTACTTTGTTGCACCTGAAACATCCATTAACAATACCATATGGATGGATCAGATTGAAAATGTACCAGACATCAGGATGATCCGTAATTTTATGGCGGCATACCCGGGGGCATCCTATGTGCCGGGAATTCAATGTATGAAAATTTACAAGCCGGGCGACAAACTAACCGACAATGTTCGGGCCATACCAGGTTCCGATCTGAAATATGAATCGTTTAATGCGGTCATCCAGATTGACACAACAAAACATATTCCTTTTTACTTCAAGTCAAAGTTGGTTGTTGGTGTAGAGACCATGCCTTACGCAAGATACCTTGGGTTTCTTGAAAAGCTTACCGTTCATCTCGGTGGTACACTCAGGGGCTGGGGAACGCAGGATTACCGGGGCGTTTTTTACTCTGCGAAGGATTCCACAGGGGTCAGTCCCATTATTTGCTATGAATCGGTTTATGGTGAATTTGTAACAGGTTATGTGAAGAACGGAGCAAACCTGCTTTTCGTAGTTACCAATGACGGGTGGTGGGGCGATACGCCCGGTTATCATCAGCACAATTCCTTTTCGAGCCTTCGGGCCATTGAAACCCGCAGAAGTATTGCCCGTTCGGCAAACACCGGTATTTCCTGCCTGATCAACCAGCGGGGTGAAGTCATACAGCAGCTGGGATGGTGGCAGCGGGGTGCCATTAAAGGAGTTCTCAATGCCAATGACAAACTCACTTTTTATGTCAGAAACGGCGACTACATTGGGCGCAGTGCCTCTTTTTTTGCATTGCTGATTGTGCTTCTTTATATGGTTACCTCAATTATAAAGCGATCTCAAAAAAGAACTGCCGAAAACTAGACTACTTCTTCTTTTTACTTTTGGCCAGTTCTACCTGCATTTGTTCAATCAGCTGGTTTTTGGAATCAAGTTCTTCCTGCAGTTGGATTTCCCTGCGGTGTGATTCTTCCTGTGTGGCCTGCAGTTCCTCCAGGTTTTGTCTCATTTCTTCTTCCTGAGCCCTGAGCTCTTCTGCCTGGGCATTATTCTGTTCCAGCATCTGGCTGGTTTTTTCATTGACCTTGATGATGGTAATGATGGAAGCCAGTGATTCAGCTATTTTCTCAACAAAACTTACCCTGGAATCAGATAACTTTTGTGTGGAAGCAATTTCAAGAACGCCTACACATTCGGTATCCTGAACAATGGGTACGTAAATGGCATGGCGAAGACTGACATTCCCGAGCCCGGAGCGAAGCACAATATACCCGTCCGGAAGGTCATCAATTGCTATTGTTTGCTTTTCAACAAAACAGGTTCCGATGTTTCCCTCTCCTGCCTCAAAGGTGTAATTGATGTTTTTGTCGGAACTGTAACAAAATTCACCCGCGGCTCTGAGCAAAATTCGGCTCGTATCGTCATCATTCATCACAAAAATGCCTCCGGCCGATGCGTCAATATAACTGACCAGCTCTGATATTACGGAAGTACATAATTCCTCGAGATTGCGTCTTTTCCTGGCTATAATCTCGCTCAAACGAGCAATACCGGTATTCAGAAACCTGATATCGGCCTCTTCTTCATCCCTGCGCCTGATTTCCTCCTGTTGTTCCTCAAGTTTTGCGGCTTTTCCTTTCAGTTCAGCCTGGGCTTCATCAATCTTTTGCTGGAGAACTGCATTGTCATGTTTGGTTTGTCTTTCTCGTTCCTTGATGTAGGCTACGATCATCATTATAATGGCAGCAAAGAACAGCAACATCGCCAGTTTGGTTTTATACCACAGGGGCCTGATCCGGATGCTGATTTTCCGGATTTCATCATTCCAAACCCCGTCGCTGTTTGATCCCTTCAGTAAAAATGTGTATTTCCCGGCATCCAGGTTGGTGTAGGTAACAAAATTCCGGTTACCGGCATGCACCCAATCCTGGTCGAATCCTTCCATCCTGTACATGAACTGGTTCTTTTCGGGAGCATTGTAATCCAATGAGGCGAATTCAATGGTAAACACCGAATGCTTGTGCTTCAGCCTGATCCTGTTGGTATAGTTAATGTGGTGGCTGAGCGGTGACTTTTTTGCTCCCGGCTCAACTGATGCATCGAAAATTTTGAATCCGGTAAAAACAACATTGGGCTTTATAGCGCTGTTCCTGATGCTGTCGGGGTGAAATAGGGTCAGCCCGTTTACACCGCCGAACATCATCCGGCCATCACCCAGTATGAATTGCGAATTGAATTTGAATTCATTGCCCTGGATACCCTGTGATTTGTCGTAGGCATCAACCTGGCCGGTAACCGGATTGAACTTCATGATTCCCCGTGTGGAACTGATCCACAAATTGTTGTGTTTGTCCTTCAGCAACCCCATGAGCGCGTTGGATGTAAGCCCGTCATTCATGGTATACGCCCTGAAAGAATCGGTTGTCAGGTCGAGCCGGTT
>CAYTNC010000209.1:0-4631 GCA_964438935.1 uncultured Bacteroidales bacterium | reverse complement strand
TTTCTTCGGTATAAACCTGGCGATCATCGTTGACACCGGCGCGGTTCTCAAATTTTCCGCTGTACTTAACCGATTTGCTGTAATTCACGTTATCGGTTTGAGCGGAAGGAGCGCCCACCATGGTGTATTGCTCAAGGGTTGGAACAATGATTCCGCGGTATACCCTGCCCAGGTTTTCATAACCGCCCAATACGGTGAGTGCGCCATGTTCAATTTGCTGCAGGATGTCGGGTTTGCCGTCGGCCATGTGAATTTTAACCAGCCGTGCAGCCTGGTCAATGGTGGTGGCATCCAGCTCGGGCCTGAATTCTTCCCATGCCAGCGATAACAGCTGCATGGATATGGCCTGTGATTCCACACGCAGATCATCGTCACCGGCATCGTGCCAGCCGCCCACGTTCAATCCCGGAACGCGATCGCCTGATTTGTACTTTGTAAGCGTTGATGGTCCTTGCCTGTAGCCGTCAAACAAAACGCTGTCGGTTGGAGCCATAATGGCGTCATCGAGGTGACAGGCATCATGCCATACGTGATAGGCATCCACCACCCTCATGTGGCACATCTGAACCGGCAGAAATACCTCAACCGTTGGCTGCCATACATGTCTTTTATAAATATCGGGTGAAATAATGAACGGATTGGATTGGTATTTGCCATATCGAACCATGTAGGTGCCTGCTTCCCGAATATCGGAAAAATCAAACAGCAGGCAGTTGTACCGCAGGAACTTACCCCAGGTTTTTGGTTTGCCTGATTTGACAATACTTTCCTTATCGTCACCGGTAATTTTCACCAGGTCCACACCGGAGATGTTGCGATCAGCAGCATCCAGTTCAATCACCGCAGTTTTTGTCTGCCCGGGATGATATCCAACCTGTGAGGTATGCACCACAGGTTCCGATTTCCAGCCGGGAATACGATTCACCTTCACGGTCCATTCAATGGCATTCTTTGTAGCACCGGAAGGAATGGCAGAACGAACAACAAACCATCCGTTTGAATGGCGGATGCGGCCATCGAGCAATTGGATATCGGCAGTGGCGCTTTCAATACTGAAACGTTGTTTTTCTGATTCAGGGGCAACCACCAGTTTTTTACCGGTTGCCATGGGTACGGCCTGGTCACCGGCAACAGGACCGTTGGCCTGGGGCGGGAAAAAACCCGATTTGGCATCCATCAGCCAGGTCTTACCAAACAGATCGTTTGGAAACAGCTCCAGGTTGAATCCAATTTTACCCTCCCATTCGGCAGGTACAGGCTTATCCATGTCAACATAAATCTTGAAATAATCCTTTTCCCCTTCAACACGTACCTGGTAGGTGAAAGTAAGATCGGGATAGAAGAGCGGGTTAAAGCCCTTTCTGTTTATAGCTGAGTCGGGATACCATAGTTTTACTGTGATTACATTGTTCTCTTTATCAACATTTCTGGGCCCTACTTTGGGTATGGGCTGAAACTGGCCCGGTGTTAATTCCAACCTCACATCACCGTTGGTTGCAACTCTTACGCCATGTTGAATGAACCCTACGCCGCCCTGGTGTCCTTCGGGATAGATGTCCTCAAAAACCATCACATTCAGACCCGGGAGTTCAAAATAGTTTTGATCATTGATCAGCAGATTGCTGTTATCTGTGCCTTTGCACGACAGCAGCATCAATAGCAAAAACAGAGGTATGCACGCTTTCATATTTGAATATTAAGATTGACTATAGAATTAAACTCATCCTGAATAATACAGCAAGTTAGACAAAATTGCAGGACGGAAGTTTAATTTCTTGTTAAAAATACCGGTCTGCAATCAACCCGAATGAGCCGATTCCGGAATTCATTTTTTGGCATGTTTTATGCAAGGGCATGAAGCACATTCTGTCTATAGTTTTCTATGACAAATGAATAAAAAAAGCTAACTTTAAATAAAAAAACCATGAAACCAAGTAAATCCGTATTGTTGTTGACCTTTGCTTTTCTTTCCTCAATGATGTACGCTCAGAAACCAATTGTAATCAATGAAGACAGTATTTCTTTCAGTACTTCTAAATATCCCGGCTTTGCTGTGGCAATTCCTGAGGTAAATTATGACCGCACGTTAAAAGAATGGACAAAGGAATTGCAATCGGGCACCAAATCGAAGGTGGTTACTGAAAATGGCACACTCACCATTTTCGGCGCCCTCATGAAAGACATCACGCCCACACCGGTTAATGTATACAGCAAACTACTGTATAAGGATTCACTGGTGCATCTGCTGGTCAGCATTGAAACTAAAAAAGACCAGTATATTGACAGGGCTCATGGTGATGCTGAGTTTACTGCGGCTAAAGCCTTTCTTAAGAGTTTTGCCAAAAAACAGTATGCTGATTTTGTTAAAGATGAACTGCAGGTAGAAAACAAAAAGCTGAATGATCTGAAAGGCAATCTCAATTCATTGCAGAATGAAAAATCACGCATGCAGAAATCCATCAACTCAAGCAATTCAACCATCAAATCCGAACAGGACAATATTGTTCTGCAGAATACTGAATTGCCTAGGATTACCGGTGAAATTGCCACACAAAACAGCCAGCTGACCTCAATGGAAGATGGAGCAGCCAAAGAAGAAAAGGCTTCTTATATCAAAGAACTGGAAAAGAAGAAGAAAAAGATACTGAACGATATTGAGTCATCTGAAAACAAGATTTCCAAATCTCAGAATACCATCAACGATGCGCAGCGTGACATTCCTAAGAATGAAGCAGAACAGGAAATCATGAGAGGAAAAATTGCGCAACAGGAATCAGTGGTAAAGCATTTTGAAGGCAAACTGAACACCGTTAAATCGTATTGATTTTGTAAACCGGAACACCTAACGCTTAGATGTACTGGAATATACATGTTCAGAAACGGGAAGGGTTAATTACAGGGTCCTGTCGTGGAAACCCTCAGCACGGAACCATCCTTTCGGTTTTAGCAGGCCTCAGACTCTTGGATTCCAATGTGGGCAATCCGGGAGCCGGGGAAATTATTCTGCACTGATGATTATATTACAAGCCTGTGCAGTGCAATAAAAAAATCCGGCACCAGTTTGAAAAAACAAACAGATGCCGGATTTTTTACCTGAGACGTTTATGCTTTGTCCCCTGATCTTTTCTCTTCCTTTAAAACAATGGCCATGTTTCTGCAGTAGCGGGTGCAATCGCCGCAACCTTTACAGTTTTCCAATATGATAAAGGCTTTACCTTCTTTCATAATGAGCGCCTCTTCACGGCATGACTTAGAGCAATGGCCACAACCACTGCATCGTTTAGCAATTACCGTATATTTTTTGGGGGGCTCTACAGGCGTTTGAGCAAGGCCCATGAGAGTTATACCGCCTAATATTCCTAATCCTGTACCTTTAAGAATGAATTCCCTTCTGTCCATAAACTACTAAATTAACCTGACATTCATACGGCAAAAATAATACCAGGTTTCCAAAAATAAAAGTTTTTTGTGAAAAATTGGCGGGGACATGCGGAGCATATCTATGTTTGACGAGCAGCAGTAGCAGCGGCAGTGGCAGCAGCAGCGGCAGTCAAACCCCAACATTCCAATCTCAATACCCACACATCCAGCATCCAGTATCCAGTATCCAGCACTGAACCAGCCCACCAGAAGGCTGGCCCGGAAGGCTATATATTCTTCTTAATCAACTCCTCAATCTCATTCAGATGCAGCAGCAGATGTCTGGGGTAATCAACAATCATGGCCTTTAATGATACTCTTTCATGAAGTGCCGAAATCCATTCATGATTCAATTTATCCTCTTTTACGTTTCGGATCACATGAGCAATATGCAAATTAGCATATTTCCACAACTGAACCAGATCGCCCCAGTTCTCCTGCTGGTATTGCTGAATGGCAATCCACCTGTCGTTGTTCCCATGATGGGCATAATCGGGGAAGATAAGCGGACTGGGCTGGTATTGCAGGTGAATGATCCGGTGTGTGTTGTTTGAAGCCGAATCAATCATGTGTCCTGTAATTTGTTTAATGGTCCTGTCCTGGCTGTTTCTCCTTTCAGCAATCACTTCATGGGACAGGCCTGCGAGTATGGGCTCCCATTCCAGAACCAGGGCAGTAATTTCCTGAACTACGGGTTCGAATTCTATAATCATGTTTTCAATATGAGAATCTTGTATCTGGATTGCTGTTGGCTGTTAGCCGTTAGCCGTTAGCCGTTTGATATAGACTAATAACACTGAACAAGGAACACCGAATAATGAATAATGAAGACTTTAGAGAAATAACAACCCAGCCCGCCGGGTTTTCCGGCGGGCTGGTGCTCATTAATCTATTTAATAAACCTGTAATACACTTCATTCCATCTGAGCTCGTTTTTAATGCTGCTCATGGTGGCTTGTTTTCCGATGTGTACAAATTCAATACCGGCCATTTCGGCAAAATCCTCGAGGTATTGTGCATCAACTGCCTGGCTGAATGCCGTATGGTGTGCACCACCAGCAAGAATCCATGCTCCGGCCCCCGTTTTCAGGTCGGGTTGTGGAACCCACACAGCCCTTGCCACAGGTAATTTTGGCATGGGTGCATCAGGCTTAACGCAGTCAACTGAGTTTACAATCAGTCTGAACCGGTTACCCAGGTCAATCAGGCTG
>CAYTNC010000208.1:0-4645 GCA_964438935.1 uncultured Bacteroidales bacterium | reverse complement strand
GGCGACGCGATTCAAGTTATTATGATTTATTGGCATCGGAAGCCAGGTTATCAAGCTTTGTGGCCATTGCACAGGATCAGGTTCCACAGGAAAGTTGGTTTGCACTTGGAAGGCTGCTTACAACTATTGATGGTGAACCAATACTTCTTTCATGGAGTGGATCCATGTTCGAGTACCTGATGCCACTGTTGGTTATGCCTTGTTATGAAAATAGTCTGCTTTATCAAACCTGTAAAGCAGCTGTTATCAGACAAATTAATTACGGAAAATTGACGGGGATACCATGGGGTATTTCGGAATCGGGATACCATAGTGTTGATGTTCTGCAAAACTATCAGTATCGCGCATTTGGTGTGCCGGGCCTTGGACTCAAAAGAGGACTCTCTGAAGATCTGGTAATAGCACCTTATGCTACAGCTCTTGCTTTAATGGTTTTGCCTGAGGAAGCATGTGCCAATCTCGAGCTTCTTGCTGATGAAGGGTTTATGGGTGATTATGGATTCTATGAAGCCATTGATTATACTTCTGTTCGCATTCCAAGAGGGCAGTCTAAGGCTATTGTAAAGTCATTCATGGCACATCATCAAGGAATGAGTTTTCTCTCGCTGGCCTATGTTTTATTAAATCGTCCGATGCAAAAGCGCTTTGAGTCCGATCCATTGTTCCAGGCAACCTTATTGTTGCTTCAGGAGAGGATTCCAAGGGCCACAGCAACATTTTCGCATATTTCAGGTATTACGAATATGCGTACTGCTGATAGCAATCAGGAGATGCCTCTTCGTGTATTTAATACTCCTGATACCCCCTTCCCGGAAGTCAATTTGTTATCAAACGGAGGCAGGTATCGGGTAATGATTACAAATGCAGGTGGCGGATACAGTCACTGGAGGGACATTGCTGTCACACGTTGGCGTGAAGACAGCACTTGTGATAATTGGGGGTCTTTTTGTTATATACGTGATACCGCGAATGGAAATTTCTGGTCAACTACCTTTCAACCTACGCTGCAAAAGCCTGAGAAATATGAAGCCATTTTTTCTGAAGGAAGGGCAGAGTTTCGTCGTCGCGACAATGATATTGATGCCCATACTGAAATTGTTGTCTCCCCCGAAGACGACATTGAATTGCGAAGGCTCAAGCTGACAAACCGCACACGGACGAACCGGATTATTGATATTACCAGCTATGCTGAAGTTGTATTGGCACCAAATGGAGCTGATTTGGCGCATCCCGCATTCAGTAATCTCTTTGTTCAGACAGAAATTATCCATGAGCGACAGGCAATTTTATGTTCACGGCGACCCAGATCAGCAGATGAGCAATCGCCCTGGATGTTTCACCTGATGGCAGTTCATGGGGCTGAAATCAGGAATATAACCTATGAAACGGACCGTATGCAATTCATTGGACGCGGAAACACGCTTGCTACGCCAAGTGCAATGACAAAGTCCAAATCACTCTCAGGAAGTCAGGGTTCAGTGCTCGATCCGGTGGTAGCTATTCAATATCAACTGGTATTGGCACCCGAAGGAAAAGCTACCATTGATATGATAACCGGAATCAGTGCAACCCGTGAGGGAGCATTAAGTCTTGTAGAAAAATACCAGGACAAGCAATTTTCAAACCGGGTTTTTGAGCTGGCCTGGACACACAGTCAGGTTGTATTGCGACAGATAAATGCCAATGAATCAGACGCTCAGTTATATAGCAGGCTTGCAAGCTCTGTTGTTTATGCCAATTCGTCCCTTCGGGCAGATGCCAAAATACTTGTGAAAAATCGTCGTGGACAGTCTGGTTTGTGGGGATACTCTATTTCAGGTGATTTGCCAATTGTGCTGTTGCAGATTGAAGATCCGGTAAACATAAATATTGTGCGCCAGCTGGTACAGGCACATGCCTACTGGAGACTTAAAGGCCTGGCGGTTGATCTGGTGATATGGAATGAAGATCGTGCCGGTTATCGCCAGTTGCTCCAGGAACAAATTATTGGGTTAATTGCTGCAGGAATCGAAGCCAATACAATTGACCGGCCGGGCGGAATATTTGTGCGCTCTGCGGACCAAATCTCAAATGAGGACCGGATTCTTTTCCAAACTGTTGCCCGTGTTATCATTAGCGATACCCGGGGAGCTTTGGCAGATCAGATTAATAAGCGTGGTTTTGGAGAACTTTCTATTTCGCAATTCAAACCTACCCATTCATATAAGCCAAATCCACAATCAGATGTTGTATTGCCGCGGCAGGACCTGGTCTTCTATAACGGACTTGGAGGTTTTACACCGGACGGCAGGGAATATGTAATCACCACATCAAAAAACAACCTGACACCGGCACCCTGGGTAAATGTTCTGGCCAACCCGGGTTTTGGAACTGTAATTTCTGAGAATGGAACTGCTTATACATGGGCCGAAAATGCACATGAATACCGGCTTACACCCTGGAATAACGATCCGGTAACCGACTCAGGCGGAGAAGCCCTCTATATCAGGGATGAAGAAACCGGACACTTCTGGTCTCCAATGCCTCTGACCAATAGCGAATCAAAACTCTACGTGAGCCGGCACGGATTCGGTTATAGCGTTTTTGAGCACAATGAGGGCGGAATAGTTAGCGAACTATGGGTATACGTTGCCATTGATGCTCCAATTAAGTTTTCGGTATTAAAAATCCGGAACGAGTCCGGACGAGCTGTTAAGTTATCCGCCATCAGCTATGTGGAATGGGTATTGGGCGATTTACGGCATAAGTCTGCCATGCATTTGAATACCACTGTTGATTTAAACAGCAGTACAATATATGCTGTTAATCCATATAACCAGGAGTTCTCTAACCGGGTTGCTTTTCTTCAGACCGATGAACCGGTAAGCTCATTAACCTGTGACCGCACAGAATTTATAGGACGAAATGGCACCTTGAAAAATCCGGCGGCTCTGGGCCGCTCCCGGCTTTCAGGAAAAAAAGGGGTGGCGCTTGATCCCTGCGCAGTCATTCAGGTTTCTTTTGAAATTGCAGCCGGACAGGAACATGAAATTGTTTTCAGGCTTGGTTCAGGGAGGAGCAAAGAGGATGTCGCCAGCCTCATACGCCGTTTTCGCGGATTGGGTCAGGCACGTGCCGCATTGGAAGAAGTATGGCGGCATTGGAACCATACACTGGGTGCCGTGCAAATAGAAACCCCTGATCCGTCCATCAATGTTCTTGCAAATGGATGGCTTTTATATCAAACCCTGGCATGCAGGGTATGGGCGCGCACCGGATTTTATCAATCGGGAGGTGCTTTTGGTTTTCGCGATCAGTTGCAGGATGCAATGGCCGTTATTCATACCAAACCAAGTCTGCTGCGGGAACATCTTCTTCTTTTTGCAAGCCGGCAATTTCGGGAAGGTGACGTTCAGCACTGGTGGCATCCGCCAGCAGGTAGAGGGGTTCGCACGCATTGTTCAGACGATTACCTTTGGTTACCATTGGCTACCTGCCGCTATGTGCTAAGTACCGGAGATACAGGAATTCTCGATGAATCCGTATTTTTTCTGGAAGGCCGTCCGGTAAATCCTGAAGATGATTCTTATTATGATCTGCCGAACCGTTCGGAAGAAAAAGGTACTTTATACGAACATTGTAAACGATCAATACAGCATGCGCTAAGATTTGGTGATCACGGACTGCCACTGATTGGCACCTGCGACTGGAATGACGGGATGAATATGGTTGGGAACCAGGGTAAAGGCGAAAGCGTATGGCTGGGCTTTTTTCTTTTTGATGTGCTGAATCAATTTATCAAAATTGCACAGGCAGGAAATGACTTTGAATTTGTTGAGATTTGCAGGAATGCAGCTAAAAATATTCAAAAGCATATTGAAAAAAACGCCTGGGATGGAGCCTGGTACCGGCGTGCTTATTTCGACAATGGTTCACCGCTTGGATCAGCAAATAATGATGAATGCCAGATTGATTCTATATCTCAAAGCTGGTCGGTGCTCTCAGGAGCTGGGGATAAGGACCGCGCCACAATGGCAATGGAATCTGTGAATGACAGACTTGTCCGTTATGAAGATTCATTGGTTCAATTATTGGACCCTCCATTTGATAAATCAGATTTGAATCCCGGATATATTAAGGGTTACGTACCGGGAGTAAGGGAAAATGGTGGTCAGTATACACATGCGGCTATATGGGTGGCCATGGCGTTTGCGAAACTGAGAGACAGTAAAAAAGCATGGGATGTTTTTACAATGATCAACCCGGTTAATCATACCAAATCTCCTGAAGGGGTTGAAAAGTACAAAGTTGAACCTTATGTTATTGCTGCGGATGTATATGCGATGTCGCCCCACATTGGCCGGGGTGGCTGGAGCTGGTATACCGGATCAGCCGGATGGATGTACCGTCTGATTATGGAATCGTTACTCGGGCTGAGGCTGGAAACAGATAAATTATATGTTGAACCTTGCATTCCTTCCGATTGGACTTCCTACAACATCCAATACAGATACAGGGAAACCATTTACCGGATTGTGGTAATTCAACTGCATGAAGGCAATTCAAAACAAACGCTGGTTGTTGACGGAGATGTTTGTCACGATGGGTTTATCCGTCTGGTTGACGACCGCCGGGAGCATCAGGTGGAAGTAAAACTTTATCGGGA
>CAYTNC010000207.1:0-4733 GCA_964438935.1 uncultured Bacteroidales bacterium | reverse complement strand
ATCATCCCCCAGCCCATAGCCCTCAGGCTAATTATTTGATCAATTGCTTACGCCCTTACAGGGCTTATGTTTGAGAGCTTACATAAGACCCAGGGCGATGCCCTGGGCTAATGCTATAATGCCCTTTCAGGGCTCAAAAAGTCGAATAAGTTTATGCCCTGAAAGGGCATCAGCAAACAGCACAGGGCGAAGCCCTGTGTAAATGTCAACACAATGAAAATAAGCCCTGAAAGGGCGTAAGATTTTCTTAGAATGACGGCTATGCCTCCATCCCTCCCGATAAATCGGGACAAGCTCTCCAGAGTGCCGGTAAGCAGGGGATAGCGCATTGTCAATGCTCATTTGATTCTTCATAGCTTTTGCTTTTTTCTTGTCAGTTGTCACTTGTCTCTTTACTCTGCATTGTTTTCTCACTAGTTCTATCAGGCCGTGCTATTTTAATAAAAACTTCTTCCACCGAGTCCACTCCATATTGCTTTTTCAATGCCGCCGGCGTGTCGAGCGCCACAATCCGGCCCTCGTTCATGATGCTGATGCGGTTGCAATACTCGGCTTCATCCATGTAGTGGGTGGTGACAAAAATGGTAATCCCCCTGGCAGCTGTTTCATAAATCATTTCCCAGAACTGGCGCCGGGTGATGGGATCCACACCGCCTGTGGGTTCATCAAGGAAAACAATGCCGGGGTCATGAATCACGGCCACAGAAAAAGCCAGCTTTTGCTTCAGCCCAAGCGGAAGATCCGCAATAAGCCTATCTGCATATTCCCTGAAATTCAGTTTTTCCAGCAGCATAGCCGTCCTTTCTTTAATAACGGCTTTCTTCATACCGTAAATACCACCATAAAGCATGATGTTTTCCTTTACGGTCAGGTCGTCATACAATGAGAACTTCTGACACATGTACCCGATGTTCTTTTTAATCTGCTCGGGTTGTTTTTTAGCGTCGTAACCAGCCACCAATACCTCTCCTGAAGTAGGCTCCGATAGTCCCGACAGAATTCTAATGGCGGTGGTTTTGCCGGCACCGTTGGCCCCCAGAAAACCGAAGATTTCCCCCTTGTATACTTCAAAATTCAGGTTGTCATTGGCTACAAAGCTGCCGAATTTCTTCACCAGGTTGCGAACTGAAATTACAGTTTCGTTCATTGTTTTATTATTTGTGACAATTTGCCGGTTTACAGCTGCTCCTTTTGCATCAGCTCCAGGAATCGGTCTTCAATACCGGCTTCTATTTCATTCAGGGTGGCGTCGGGAATGCCTTTGCTTTTCAGGTATTCCAACAGGTCCTTTTCATATCCGGCTTTCAGGGTAAGGTGAACCGAATCACCAAACGGATAGGCGGTAATGGTTCCCGGGTAAATTCGCAGGACGTTGATGAGGTTATATTTATCAGCAGCCTTAATACCAAAGAGCTTTCTGCTAAAACTATCCCTGATTTTTTGGGGCTGATCCACCAGCATGATCTGTCCTTCCTGCATGAGAGCAACCCTGTCGCACCGCATGGCTTCGTCCATATAGGGTGTGGAAGCAATGATGGTAATGTGTTGTTGTTTTAGTTTCTGCAGCATTTCCCAGAATTCCGCACGGGATACAGCGTCTACACCCGTTGTGGGCTCATCGAGTACCAGTAACTTAGGCCTGTGTATCAGGGCGCAGGAAAGTGCCAGCTTTTGCTTCATGCCTCCCGAAAGCTTTCCTGCCAGTCTTTTCTTAAAAGGTTCGATGTGCGAATAAATATCGGCTATGAGATCATGGTTTTCGGCAATGGATGTGCCAAATACGGTAGCGTAAAAATTCAGATTTTCCTCAACCGACAAGTCCTGGTAAAGGCTGAATCGCCCGGGCATGTATCCGATCTGTTTTCGCAGTTCTTTGAAGCCTGCAGTGGAGTCGAGGCCCAGTATGGTCATTTTCCCTTCATCCGCAAGCAGCAGCGTGGTGATGATACGGAACAGGGTTGTTTTACCGGCGCCATCGGGACCAATGAAACCAAAGATTTCGCCCTCGTTCACTTCAAATGAAATATCCTTCAGGGCCTGTGTTTCCCCGTATTTCTTACTGATTCCCAATGATACAATTACGTGCTGCATGGCTTCTAAAAAATGGCTTCCCCGGGCATCCCCGATTTCATGGCGCCGTTGTTGCTGACTTCTATGGTTACCGCATAAACCAGGGTGACACGTTCTTCCTTTGTCTGGATGATCTTGGGCGTAAACTCGGCTTTGTCGGATATATGGCTGATGGTGCCCGGAAACGATTGATAGCCTTTTTTGCCGTCGTCGATCCTTACGGTGCATTCCGCCCCGACTTTTAGTTCTCCCAGTTGGGCCCCGCTCACATATACCTTTAGTTTAATTACCGACAGGTCGGCCATTTTTGCCAGAGATTTTCCTGTGGCAGTGAGTTCTCCGGCCTCTACGTATTTTTCCAGTACTGTTCCGGTAAGCGGGCTTTTCACATAGCTTCGTTTCAGTTGTTCGTTGAGGGTTGCCATTTTTGAAGCAAAGACCTGTAATTCCGATCCGACAGACGCTTTCTGCGAGTTGTTGGCTGCTATTTGTTTCTGCAGCACTGCCACCTGTCCTGTGAGGTCGTCATACTGCTTTTGTGTGGCCGCATCGTCTTTGAGCATGTTGGCTATCCGGTTGATGTTGATATTCAGATTGGCTATCTGCTGGTTCAAAATTTGATTTTGTGCATCAATAGTCGACATACGTGTTTTCACACTGTTGATTCCGGCATACAATTCAGTTTTCTGAAGATGGAGCAGGGTGGTATCAATCGTTACCATTACAGTTCCCTTTTCTATAACAGTACCTTCCGCTATATCAAACTGAAGAATTCGCCCGCCGGTTTCAGCAGAAACAATCACTTCGGTGGCTTCGAAAGTTCCGTAGGCATCTGCCATTTCGGATTGGTTGTTGCAGCCTGCCAGCAGGGCCGCGGCAAAAATGAATATTGTTATGTGCTTCATATGCTTGTTTTTGATTGTTAACATGTTGTGGCGTCTATTCAATTTCTTTTCCGCTGATGTTCAGGTATTCTACCCGGGCCATGGCCAGGTTGATTTTATGAATTTCGGCATTCAGTATTGCCTGTCTTTCGGCATTCAGCTCATTCATGTATTCGGTAGCAGTCAGTGTGCCGTTTTCATATTGCGAGACTGCTCTTTCGCTGATCCTTTTCCTGATTGCAATCAGTTCGGCATCGGTCTGCAGCATCGACTCCAGCGAAGCAACTTCGGCGCTTTTGGCATCAAGCAGTCGTTTGAGGTTGTCGGTCAGATCGGTTTTTCGGCTGTCGATGAGGCTTTGCTGCAGTGTAACTACTTGTTTTTCGTTTCGGGCCTTGTTCCAGTCGAAAATATTCCATTTCAGCCCTGCGCCAACTGTATAGTAGGTATCGAATTCATCCCTGAAGAAGTTGCTGCCCGGGGGGTTGCCATAGCCCAGGGTAGCAAAGGCGTATGCTTTTGGCATTCTTTTGCTGCTGATCATTTGCCGTGAAGCATCAAGCTGTTCTTTACGCAGGTCTAAAAGCTGCAATTCAGGACGAGAAAGTTCGTTCGACAGTTCTTTTGCGGCTTCCGGCATCATCAACCGGGTTGAATCGTCCATTGCAATTGTGGTGAGGCCCGAAAGAATTTTCAGCATTGATGTTTTTCGAATATGGTTTTCAGTGATTTGCTGCTCCAGTTTAATTCTCTCTGCTACCAGCACATCCAGGTCTGATTTCAGTAAGATACCGTTGGCCAGCGCGGAATTAACGGATTCAATGCGTTTACTGATCAGTTTATGGAAGTCTTCAAGCAGGGTTTTCTGCTTGTCGAGCAGCATGATATTGAAGAAATAGGTGTTGATTTGTCCCCTTAACTGATACAGGTCAACCTCGGTTTGCTTTTCATTTACCAGCATTCCGGCTTTCTCAACTGCCCGGGCACCCCTGATGGCACCGCCGTCGTAAATGGGCTGGTTGATGTCGAGTGTTAATTTATATTGTTCGTGGGGCAGGGGTTGTATGGCATCAGCAATTCCGGGTACCGGCAATACTCCAAGCATTCCTGACATGTCCACCACTTCGGAATTGTAAACAAAGGTTCCGTTGGCATCGAGGGTGGGCAGCCAGCCTTTCACCAGGTTTTTGTCTTTCAGCTGCCATATGCCGGAGTAGGTTTGTTTTTCTGCCGAAAGCGGCGTAGTCATAAAGGCAGTTTCGTAGCACTGCCTTAGGGTGAGGGTGGTTTGGGAGGGGGCCAGGGTGGGGAGGAGGAGGAGAAAAAACAAGTGCCTAGAGTGCCTAGAGTGCCTAGAGTGCCTAGAGTGCCTAGAGTGAGCTAGAGTGCCTTGAGTGCCTAAAGTGCCTAGAGTGCCTAGAGTGCCTAAAGTGCTTGAAGTGTCTGGAGTGTCTGGAGTGGGGCTGGAGTTGGTATGGAATATTTGGAGTGTTTTCATGGCTTTTTAGTTTAAGGATTTACCAATTGATGTGAAAATGGCAAGTAGTTCCTGAGCTTCCTTTTCGATTTGTTGTATTTTGTCAGGAGTACTCCAGTTCATGGCTTCGATTATTTCAGTCCAGTAGCAGGTTTCACTTGCTTCACTTTCGCTGATGGTAATTTTATTCTTAAAATCGGGTTTGCTTCTCGAGCGGTTGGCCTCACGATAGTTGGCGCCTATACTCGTGCCTGATTTGGTGATCTGATTCCTGATTACTCTTCCTTCAACGGTATCCGGCA
>CAYTNC010000206.1:0-4736 GCA_964438935.1 uncultured Bacteroidales bacterium | reverse complement strand
GATTTGATGCCAACAGCCTGGTTGATGAAATCGCACTGGTTGAAGTACATGGTGATGATCTCTTCCTTGGTATAGGCTTTTTCAAGCCGCACGGCTATGATCCATTCCTTGACCTTTTGCAGGCCCCTTCCAAAGAGGGTTCTGGGAGGCTCATGGAAAAGCAGCTTGGACAGCTGTTGGGTAATGGTACTGCCACCACCGGAGCTTTTTTGCAGCAGCAGTCCGGTTTTAATTACCACGCGGGCCAGTCCCCTGGCGTCGATACCCGAATGGCGGTAATATCTTTTGTCCTCTGTTGCAACCAGTGCTTTAACAAGATGATCAGGCAGTTCATCATAGTCCACGAAAGCTCGGTTCTGATTCTTGTAATAAAACGACCCGAGGACTTTGCTGTCTTCCGAGATGACCTGTGATGCCAGGTTGATTCTGGGGTTTTCGAGCGTGTTGATATCCGGCATGTAACCGAGTGCTCCAAGGGCGGCCAGTAACAGCAGCAAAGCCAAAATGGCAAAAGGTGCTGCAAAAATGAACCAGAAGTATTTGTTAAACTTGTGGCGGTTAATTTGGATATTCTTCATACAAAATAACAGTGAGGGAGGTAAAAGTAATAATTATTTGAATTAAAATTTTGAACTTAGAGCCATAATTGATTTATTTGCACAGGCATAAAACGTTTATGTAATGATTAACAATTTAGTAATAGTTGAGTCCCCGGCGAAAGCCAAAACCATTGAGAAATTTCTGGGTAAGGATTTCAAGGTGAAGTCGAGTATGGGTCATATCCGCGATTTGTCAAAGGAAGATTTGGGTATTGATATCAATAACAACTTCAAGCCCAGGTATATTGTACCGGCTGACAAAAAAAAGACGGTTTCGGATCTGAAGGAATCGGTGAAAGGCGCCAAAACAGTTTGGCTGGCATCTGATGAGGACCGCGAGGGAGAAGCCATTGCATGGCACCTGTTTGAGGAGTTGAAACTGGACAAGAAGAATACCCGGAGGATTGTTTTCCATGAGATCACCGAAGAGGCCATTTTGCATGCCATTGAAAACTTCCGGGGCATTGACCAGCATCTGGTGAATGCGCAACAGGCGAGAAGGGTACTCGACAGGCTTGTGGGTTTTGAGATTTCTCCTGTATTGTGGCGGAAGGTAAAGCCACAGCTTTCGGCAGGCCGGGTGCAATCGGTTGCCGTGAGGCTGATTGTGGAGCGTGAGCGTGAGATCATTGGATTTACAAGCACATCATCCTATAAAGTGAATGCACTGTTTGAGGTTCAGGAAAAGGGTAAGAAGGCGCAGCACATCAAAGCCGAACTCAGCGAAAGGTTTCCTGATAAGAAGAAGGCACAGGAATTCATTGAGAAATGCAAAAATGCAACATTTACCATATCGGGTGTTGTAAAAAAGCCGGCCAAGAAATCTCCTTCGCCTCCGTTTACAACCTCTACGCTGCAACAGGAAGCCAGCAGGAAACTGGGATTTTCGGTATCGCAGACAATGACGGTGGCCCAGCATTTATACGAAGCCGGATGGATCACCTACATGAGAACCGATTCGGTGAATCTTTCAAATACAGCGCTCAAGGCCGCTGAAGAGATCATTGGAAAGGAATTTGGGAAGGAGTTCGTGAATATCCGGAATTACAAAACAAAAAGCAAGGGAGCGCAGGAAGCCCACGAAGCCATCCGGCCGGCTTACCTGAATAAGCCCACTATTGAAGGTAACGCAACAGAAAAGAGACTCTATGAACTGATCTGGAAGCGTACGGTAGCTTCGCAAATGAGCGATGCCCGGCTGGAAAAAACCACGGTGACCATTGACGTTTCAGGACGAAAAGAGCAGTTCATTGCCGAAGGCGAGGTGATGAAGTTTGAAGGGTTTTTGAAAGTATACCTGGAATCAACGGATGAGGAATCCGAAGAAGAGGGAGAGGTAAGGTTACCCAACCTGGAAGTCGGGTTGGTGATGCCCTACATACAAATCAGTGCAACGGAGAAATTCACGCATTATCCGCCCAGGTATACCGAGGCAAGTTTGGTTAAAAAGCTCGAGGAGTTGGGTATCGGAAGGCCTTCAACCTATGCACCTACCATATCCACCATTCAGCAAAGGGGTTATGTGATGAAGGAGGAGCGTGCCGGGAAGGAACGCAAGTATCATGTGATTCACCTGGAAAAAGGAAATATAAAGGAAACAGTAAATACGGAAATCACGGGTGCCGAAAAAGGGAAACTATTCCCGGACAATATAGGGATGATGGTTAACGATTTTCTGGTGAGTAATTTTTCCGAAATTCTCGACTTTAATTTCACCGCTTCCGTGGAAAAGGATTTTGATGAAATTGCCGAAGGTAAAGCCAACTGGACAGATATGATCAAGCAATTTTACAAACCATTTCATGAGAAGATTGAAGCATCGCTAGCCAGCAAGGAGTATGTAAAGCCGGAGCGGGTTTTGGGCACCGACCCGGTCAGCGGAAAGAATGTTTACGCCCGCCTGGCCAGATTTGGTGCGGTAGCCCAGATTGGGGAAACCAATGGCGAAGAGAAACCCAGGTATGCACAGCTGAGGAAGGGGCAGAATATTGAATCAATAACACTTCAGGAAGCTCTTGACCTGTTCAAACTGCCGCGGAAGGTTGGGTTGTTTGAAGACAAGGAAGTTACAGTTTCCACAGGAAGGTTTGGCCCTTATGTGCTTCACAATTCAATTTTTTGCTCACTCAAAAAGGGGGTTGATGATCCATATACCGTTGAGCTGGAAAGGGCTGTGGAAATTATCATCGAAAAACGTGAAAAAGATAAGAACAAGACCATAAGCACATTTAAAGAAGACAAAGACCTGATGGTTCTCAATGGCAGGTGGGGCCCTTACATCAGTTATAAAAAGGAAAATTATAAAATTCCAAAGGGAACAGAACCCCAATCACTCACTTATAAAGATTGCATGGAGATAATTGGCAGTGCCCCTGAGAAAAAGAAAAAAAAGAAATAATCCGGTATGAACCTGAACGATTATTTTGAACCTGTATCGCTGGAGAAACAGGAAGGTTTTCCGGTTACAGGCAATTCGCTTTTAGGAAGAAACATCAGAATTCATACGGCCAGCAATCCCATTGATGAGATCAGCGACTACCAGCTGGCTATCATCGGGGTGCCTGAAGGACGCCATGCTCTCAACTCGGGATCGACTGGCTCACCCGACCTGGTCAGGCAGAAATTATATGATTTATACAGGGTAAATGACAAGTTGAAGATTATTGATCTGGGCAATCTGAAGCAGACGGCAACCCCCGAAGACACTTATTATGGAATCAGGGATGTGATGACGGATTTGTTGAACAACCACGTTACGGCAATTATTATAGGGAGCACGCAGGATATCACCCGGGGGATATTCATGGCCTATGAACAAAGAAATGCCATGGTGAACCTGGTTAATATTGATTCGCGTATTGACCTGGAAGAAGGTTCTCAGGCAGGGGCCTCCTGGATCTTACCTTTAATAAACAGTCCGAAACTTTTCCGGTTTACCTGCCTGGGTCAGCAGCAATACCTGATCAATCCGGCGCATGTTGAGATACTTGAAGAAAAGGGATTTGATGTGGTGAGGCTGGGCTCACTCCGCTCCAACCTGCTGATGACGGAACCTTTTTTAAGAGATGCCCATATGGTGAGTTTTGATATAGCGGCCATCAAGCAATCGGAAGCTCCCGGAACTCGTTTTTCTTCGCCAAATGGTCTTCTGGCTGAAGAGGCCTGCCAGCTCTCGAGGTATTCAGGATTGAGCGACCTGGTCAGTTGTTTTGGTGTCTTCGAGGTAAATGGGGAATATGACAGGAACCAGCAGACAGCGCATCTGGCTGCCCAGGCGATTTGGTATTTTATTGAGGGCTATTCTTTAAGAAAAAAGGAAAAGCCATCTCAGCATCAAAGTGATTTCAAAGTTTTTATGGTAAACCACCAGGATATGGAGCACGCCCTGGTTTTTTATAAAAGCCTGGTTACCGGCAGGTGGTGGATGGAAATCCCTGAAATGAAAACCGGAGGTCAGGTAATGGTTTCCTGTTCACAGGAAGAGTATCAGCAGGCCTGCAATCATGAGATACCAGACATGTGGTGGAAGGCGTTTCAGCGGATTAATTAGAACATGTTTTTTACCTGTCTGTACGGCAGATACCGGGTTATGTGGTTACAACTATTGCTAATTGTTCATTGCCAATTGTAAATTGTCTTCATCAGGCTGCTTCTGAGTATTCATGATACCGGAATTCGGCCTTGCTCAGAAAATCTTCAAAAATCTGACCGCTTTCCAGGGCATCTTCATCTTCAGCTTCGTAATGCCAGTTTACGATCAAGTCCTTAATCGCCTCATTGTCATCCAAAACCCGCAAAAGCTCAAGAACTTTCTTTGAGGATGCGCTGTTCAGGTATTCCAAATTCAGGTCGATTTTTACTGCTTCGGTTGTCAGAGCTTTTACCCAGGCAATCAGGGGGTTGTAAAACCGGTTCACATCTTCGGGCAATGACCTGCCTTCCATGAGGAGTCTTCCGTCTGATGCAAATCTGACTGCAGGGGTGCTTGTGGTTGGTTCCAGGTTTATGTTTTTCATGTTGCTCAGTTGTTGTATCCTGCTTGTTGTACGAAGATGCTATAAATAAGATTGCTTGTTATGACGAATGCACAAAATTGATTGACTATATTCGCTAAGCTTGAAATAAACATACTTTTAG
>CAYTNC010000205.1:2797-4744 GCA_964438935.1 uncultured Bacteroidales bacterium | reverse complement strand
TGGGCGAAACTGCCGGAAACCTGTTTGCCAGCACAGCCGTGTTTGTTGTGATACTATCCCCGGAATACGCCAAATCCAAATCCTATATTAAAGAACTGGAAGATCTTCACAACTGGTTAAACAGCGATAAAAGCGAGATCGGCAAAAAACACCGGATTTTTAAAGTCTTCACCCAGCCCATGTTGAATGAAGAACAACCTGAATGTCTGAAAAATGAGTTGAGCTATAACTTTTATGAAATTAATCGTTTCAATAAGAAGCCTGTTACATTCGATCTCGACGGAGTTAATGGCCCCGATGAAAAATTCTGGTCCAAACTGGTTGACCTGGCTTACGACATAACAGCTGTTCTTGCTGATCTTTCGGAAGACCCGAAAGAACAAAAACCAATAAAGGACTGTCCTGCTGTTTTCCTGGCTGAAACCACTTTCGATCTTACCGAAAGCAGGGATATGCTGAAACGTGAACTGCAGTATCTCGGATACCGGGTATTGCCCGTTCTGCCTGTCCCGGAGGAAGCGGATAAGGCCAAACAGGCCATTGAGCAATGCCTCAAACAATCCGTTATGACCATTCATCTTGTCGGATCCTGGTATGGAGAATTCGTTAAAAATTCCAAGTTTTCACTAATCGATTTCCAGATAAAAACAGTTAAGGATTTTTTGGATAACAAGGAAAACGTAAAGAAACCAAATCAAATCATTTGGATACCCAACGATATTAAACCCACTGATCAGCGACAGGCGCTCTATTTGAAAAGACTAAAAAGGGATGAGGCACAATATCTTACAGAAATTATTGAAACTCCCTTTGAAGTTTTCAAGACCATTCTGAATACCAGGCTGAATGAGCTGGCCAATCCACAGGGAAAGCCGGCAGCAGAAAAGAACAAGCTGTACATTATTTATGAAAAAGCCGCAGCTGGCAAAATGGCTGAGTATATTGACATGATGCGTTCAAAGGGGTTTACTATTATCGAACAGCATGGTACCGGTGAAGAATTCTACCCGCTATCCAGGCATATTGAAAACCTGCTGGCGGCCGATGCGGTGCTTATATATAAAGGCGACAGCACAATGAACTGGCTGAACAGCAAGATACGTGATCTGGTAAAATCACCGGGATTTGGGAAAAGTAAACCCTTCAGAGCCGTCGAGATCATTTCAAACAAAAAAACCGCAGATAAATCGTTGCTTTTTCTGAAAAATGTGCCTGTTAATTGGGACGATGAAATAAACCACGATGTGATTAATCACTTTTTAGATCATTTGGGAAAGAAATGACAGAGAATCCGATTCGAAATTTAAGAACCAGCACGCTAACCCTGGCAAATCCTTTCCCCGGACTCAGGCCTTTCAGCGTTGAAGAAAGCCACCTGTTTTTTGGACGCGAGGGTCAGTGTGAAATTGTATTGGAATACCTCGCTAAAAACCGTTTTGCAGCTGTTACCGGTGCATCCGGAAGTGGTAAGTCATCCCTTATTTATTGCGGATTGATACCGGCCTTATATGGTGGTTTTATTACCAATGCCGGTTCAAAATGGAGAATTATTACCACAAGGCCTGGAAACAGTCCGGTTGAAAACCTTGCCCAGGCCATTGCAACCAGTGAAAAAAGTGATAAAACAGATGAAGAAATTGCAACCGATAAGCAGATTCTTTATACCATATTAAGGCGCAGCTCATTTGGCCTTGTCAATGCAGCAAGACAGATCAAACTTTCAAAGGATGAGAACATTCTGCTGATTCTCGACCAGTTTGAAGAATTGTTCCGATATAAGGAAAGCCGGAAAGATATTACCGTTGTTAATGAAACCGAAGCCTACATTAAAATGCTGGTAAATGCCATCAAGCAAAAAGATCAGCCCATTTATGTAGTGCTTACCATGCGTTCCGATTTTATCGGGGAATGCTCTCAGTTCCAGGAATTAACCAAGCTGATCAACAA
>CAYTNC010000205.1:0-2697 GCA_964438935.1 uncultured Bacteroidales bacterium | reverse complement strand
CATTGCGGAAATAGCCCAGGCTCCTGATGAAAAGGTTATAGACGTAGTGAACAAATTCAGGGCCAAGGGCAGATCCTTCGTCACTCCGGGAGACGAAGTGTTTATCGACAGCGATACGGTAATCGACATATCCCATGAAAGCCTGATGCGCATCTGGGACAAGCTCAGGTCGTGGGTTGATGAAGAATTCTCATCCGTACAGATGTACCTGAGGCTTGCTGAAGCATCTTCGTTGTACCAGGTAGGGAAAACAGGACTATGGCGGCCGCCTGATTTGCAGCTGGCACTGAACTGGAAAAAAACACAGCAACCTACCCTGGCATGGGCCAAAAAATACAACCCGGCATTTGAAAAGGTGATGGTTTTTCTTGATGCCAGCGAAAAGAAATACCAGCAGGAAGAACAAAATAAAGTGCGGTTGCAGCGTATGGAACTCAACCGTACCCGGAAATTTGCCTCCAGTATGCTTATTGCGGCCGTCGCTTTTCTTACCATCTCGGTTTGGGGCTTCCAGCAGCGGGGTGAGGCAATTAAAAAAGCAAGGGAGGCCGAAGATGCCTCGCAAGAGGCAATCTACAGAAAAAAGGAGGCCGACAGCCTCCGGATTTTGGCCGAAGGAAGAGCCAGCATGGCTGAGGTAGAGCAAATGCTTGCCGAGGTAATAGCAGATTCGGCTGAACGTGCAGGAAAGCTTGCATTCTTCCAGTCGAAAGTTGCCGAACAGGAAAAAATAATCGCTTTCCAGCAAGCAGAAGAAGCAGCAAAGAGAAGCGTGACCTATCAGAGACAAAAAGAAGAGGCAGAAAAAGTAGCCGACAAAGCAATTGAACAGCAAAGCGTGACTGAAATGGAAAAAACCCAGGAGCTTACCAAAAAAATGCTCTCCATTGGACAAACTATGGCAGTTAAAGCCACTCAGGTTGACGACAACAACCTGAAAGGCCTGCTGGCTTATCAGGCATTTCAGTTTAACAAGGATTACGGTGGCCAGAACAACCAACCCGATATTTACCTGGCTTTGTTTGATGCCATGGCAGGGTTCAAAGGCTCAGGCCATAATATTCTTTTGGGTCATGAGAGATCAGTACAGTCGCTGGCTTTCGTGCCGGGCACAAATTCCTTCTATAGTTCCGGATTTGATGGAAAAGTTCTGCGCTTCGATCTGAACAGCAATACCAAAACAGGAAAACCGCTTATCAGAAACAGCTTCTTCAACCGGAGCCTATCCATCAGTCCAAATGGCCGTTGGCTGGCCTGTGGAACCCAAACTTCGGGAATCCAACTTTTTAATCTGAATACTGCTGCTGCTGTTCCCGAGCTGCTTGAAGGCCATAAAGGCTGGGTTGGCGCGCTTGACTATACCCCCGACAGCAAATACCTGTATTCGGCCAGCACCGACAAAACCATAATGGTTTGGAACCTGATCGAAAATACGAAAGATGTATTCATGAACCTGGCCAACACTTATGTAAGGTGTCTTGCGGTTTCTCCATCAGGAAAATTTCTCTTTGGTGGCACAGACGATGGCCGGCTGATACGCTGGAACCTGGACACCAAAGAGCAAACAGTTGTTTTCCAGTCAGATGGCAATTCCATCCATTCAGTTGCCATCAGTTCCAACGGTGCACGTATTGCTTTTGCCGACAAAAACGGATTTCTTCGGATTCTGAACGCAAACACCAATCGTGTAACCAACAGCTTTGCAGCTCATTCAGTTCGCATACAGGATGTTAAGTTCAGTGCAGATGACCGCCAACTGGCTACCTGCAGCACTGATAAAACAGTTAAAATTTGGGATGTGAACAATATGAATAACCGACCGGTTGTAATTAACAGGCATGATTCATGGGTGCTGTCGATTGCCTTCAGTCCTGATGGTAAATACCTGATTTCCTCTACTGAAAAAGGAAATATTTATTACTGGCCAACGCATGCAGCTTCCATGGCTGAACAAATCTGTGGCCATGTTTCACGAAACCTCACTCAACGTGAGTGGGATACGTACGTCGGCTACGAGGTCAATTTCCAGAAAACCTGCCCTACTAAATAGTAAAGCCATATGTTATTCAAAGATGTGCCCAAACCCCGAGTTATTTTGCTGACCATACTGGTGCTTTGCTTTCATTTTTTTATTAATGAAAATGTAAGTTATGCTCAGGAAGATTGCACAACAAAAATACAGGAAGCCCGGAAACTGTATGATCAGGGTATGATCGATGAAATACCCAAAATGCTCGCCCCCTGCATGGCAGAAGGCTTCACCCGGACGCAGAAGATTGAAGGCTATAAGCTGATTATCCTTGCCTATCTCTATGATGACAATCAGTTTGAGGCGGAGAAATCGATGCTCGAATTTCTCAAAAAATTTCCTGAATATGAGATTATGTCCAATGACCCCATCGAATTTGTATATCTCTTTGAGTCCTATCGGACTACTTCCGTCTTCTCTTTCGGAATTATTGCAGGATTCAACCTTACTGATCCCCGGATCATTGAACCCATTTCCACTTTCGACCTGAGCCAGGCAGACCTTAAGAACACCATGAAACCCGGTTTTCAGGTTGGGTTAGGTGTCGGGCGCTACATCAGCAAACACATGGTTTTTAACATCGAATTCAACTTTAGCTCCAATCAGTATAAGTTCACCGATGAAATCCGTCAGCCCCTGATCGATGGATTAAGCTCGGTTTCCTATAC
>CAYTNC010000204.1:0-4756 GCA_964438935.1 uncultured Bacteroidales bacterium | reverse complement strand
TCCCGGCACAAGCAGTTGCCCTTTCCACCTGAATTCCTTATAGTCTTTGACTACCAAAACTTTAGGGCGCATGGTCATTCCCATACCACCAGGTAATTGAAGTTTTACAGTTAAAGTACTGCCAGCTACCTGATTTCCATTTATGCTGATTATAAATGAATTCCAGTTAGGATAACGGTCGAAATCCATTAAAATTTCCCATATCCTGGAAGCACTGGCGTGTATTACTGTTTCGGTTCTGAGTTCTTTGCGTGGTTTTGTCATAGTCTTTGCTCTTTATTAACCATGATTATACATTAGAAACCGGGCAAAACAGGTTTTGTTTAATGTTCGTTATAATATTTGGTATTCAGAGTCAAATTTTCTTACCCATTTCATGCAACTTCAGATTTGCATGAATCTTACCACATTCCTTAATGCACCAGTTTTAAAAACAAATTCATTTATGATAATAAATTATTGTTGTCCGAATAAAATTTCTCGAATTAAATGAAGTCCAATATCTATTGCGTCCCTACGGGACTTTGAGAGTTGAGAGGTGGTTTTACTTTTCTACCCATATTTGGTTCCTAACGGAACCGTCCCGTAGGGACATTATATTGGTAGATAAAGGATTAACATTAATAGATAAGTCCCGTATGGGACGATATAAATTTTTACCGGACAATAGTGATAATAAATATAAAGGTCTTATTAAGTTTTAAAATGAGTTGAACGGCTAACCATGGTGTCGGTTTTCTTTTACCGAGAAACAGACAGTGTATCTAAAGAAAACACTATTTTAGCCATCAATTGAATAGCAATATTTTTAAACACCAAAACAATGAATGCTGCTACAATAACACAAAAGGACAGGGACATGGCAAAAAAATGCGTGGAATGCCCGGTATGTTCCAGAGCACGTAAAAACCAGAAAGGATTCTTTTACTGGTTTGTAAAAACAATAGAAGGCGGAGCTTGCCCTTACTGCAAAGCCTATGAAAAAGTATATGGCCGCAAGGCGCATGAACCCGCAAGAGCATAGCTTTCTGTCTGTATAAATCACAGTTGCCTATGCTTGCCAAACAGATACTGGTTGTTGGTCTGGTCATCCCTTTCATTGAATTCTTCTGTTATTTGGCAGTGAGCAGGGCAACCTGCCGGATGAACCCGTTAAAAAGGAGGCGGCTCCGGCTGGCTTATGGCCTGTTGTCCCTGCTTATTTTATTGAGCGTCGTAGCATTTCCCATTTGGGCATCCACACAATGGCCGTCGGCCTTTATCAGGGTGATGGTGAATTCCGGGGTCGGATTGTTTTTTGGAAAGGTGGTTGTTGCCCTGGTTCAGTTTGCGGGAAGCATTTTTTCAATGCTGATAAGTCTTGCAGCTGCCATAACACAAATCGTAAGGCATAAAAATAGTACATCTGAAGAGAAACAGGCGGGCAATGCACCCGCCATTACCCGTTCGCAATTCATTTCGCGCAGTGCGCTGGTACTCGGTGGAATTGTAACGGCCGGCCTGGGATATGGTATGACCAACAAGTACCGCTATAGGATTAAACGGGTACAAATTCCGCTACAAAACCTGCCTCTTGCACTCAGGGGTTTAAAAATCCTGCATCTTTCGGATATTCATGCAGGCGGGTTATTTGATAAAGAGGCCATTGCAGCCGGAATGGACATGGTTGAGGAATTGAAAGCCGACCTGGTTTTGTTTACCGGCGACCTGGTGAATTACCGGGCAGCGGAAATTGAACCCTGTCTCGATATTTTCGGCCGGTTGCAGGCCCCGTTAGGGGTGTATTCCGTTTTGGGGAATCACGATTACGGTGATTACCTCACCTGGCCGTCTGAAGCTGAAAAACAAGCTGATTTTGAGAAATTGCTTCATTATCAGCGCAGCATGGGGTGGCAGGTATTGCGCAATGAACACCGTATTTTGTCATTTAATAATTGCTCCTTTGCACTGATTGGCGTTGAGAACTGGAGCACACACCATAGGTTTCACAAGTATGGCAATCTGCAGAAAGCCATGGAGGGATTGGATACCAATGAACTGCCCCTGCAGATACTCATGAGTCACGATCCCTCACATTGGGATGCCGAGGTACGACCTCTGTACCCGAGCATTGGACTCACCTTAAGCGGGCATACCCATGGTATGCAGCTGGGCATCAATACACCCGGAGTGAAGTGGAGCCCGTCGCAATACCTGTATAAGCAGTGGGCCGGCTTATACACCGCCGGCAATCAGCATTTATATGTGAATACAGGTTTTGGCAGTATAGGTTACGACGGGAGGTTGGGGATATTGCCGGAGATTACGGTCATTGAATTGGTCTCCTAGGTCTCCTAAGTCTTTTAAGTCCTGTTAGTCGTTCAGTCATGCAGTTTGAAAACAGCTGCGAGTTTGAATGAGCCAAGAGCCATGACAAAAGACAAAGGAAAGGAACGAGTGGTAATAGCAGTACCATTGGCAGGCAAGGTTTAATACGAATTCTGATTATTGATTTAGCTGTGTGAAAAAACTCATAAAAGAAATACCAAAATGAAATTAAAATCCATCTTCTCAGAAAAACTTAACTCACAATTAGTTTTCAGCTTTTTAATAACTATTTTGTTATTCTCACCATCAAAAATCCTCGCTGATTGCGCAAATAATTTTGTCAGTCTGGAAGTAGCCCGGGCATACCTCAAAGAGAATCCATACGTCATAGCTTTTTACAGCAGCATTGAGGGGCAGTATTCTCACCTGTTCAGGGTGGAAAAAGTTTATATGGATGGAGAAAAGCTGATCGTATCCGGCCCTGTTGTTTTATCATGGAAAGAAAATGAATACAGGCAACGGACCTATAATCTCCCCGATTCGGGACAGATTTTCACTGATGAACTATGCGACAGTTACCATTTCGGGTATTACAAGCCGATGCGGGCCGCCTTTCCGCTTGGCGATTTGCTTAGTCCTACAGGTGGTACTTATAATTATGGCTCATCTTTCTGGGCCTTTCCTGAACCTGAAGTTATACCTGATGTTGAGAAAGGATATGCTGCATGGCTGGAACAATTGCCTGGTGTTGTCAAAGAGTATTGCTTGTGGTGGTATGAAAACGCAAGTATTGGGCCCCCTGTTTTTCATGAACTCATTGACAGTGTGCTATCCATTCCTGAAGGAGGTTGTAAAAAACCACCTGAATTATATGTAGATTTTAATCATTGTCCGGGAGAAGGTTGCCAATTCGGGGAATGGACAACCTCCGAGCCCATTACCATTTTTGATAAACCAAATGGAAGTAGGAAAACCGGGGAATTATCCGCAGGGGAAGCTTTCACTGCCATTACCGGTCATGTTTACCTGACACCTATGGAAGTGATCGTTCGTGAAACTATTGAAGTTTATGATTCAATAGGTTCCTTATTGCTGGAACCCGGCAGAAAAATTTATGTTTTATCAAATATCGGAGAAGGACATTCCAAAGTTTGGGTGAATAGCCGGATTATGATCTCTTCAAACGCACTCTATAATGACTCACAAAAGTGGTGGGTTGAAATCAGAACAAAAAGTGGGAAAAAGGGATGGATTTTATATCCTGATACGGGTTCCATAAGCGGCTCGGATTATTTGGGGTGAATAGAGAATTAGAACCAAGAACCAAGAGCCAAGACAGGGACTGTGGCAGTAGTGGTAGTGAAGTAGCCGTCATTGGGAGCGGAATGAAATGGAGCGCGGCAATCTATGTGACTGTGGCAGTAGCGGTAGTAGCATTGGCATCGGTGATATGCTGGAAAACCCCGTTGGGGAGCCTCCGGCAGTTTTTTATGAGTGTAAATTTTTCAGTATTCCTGAACGCATTTTCAAGAACGTTCCCCGACGGGGTGCAGGGATGGGAGTAGCAGTAGCATTGGCATCGGCATTGGCAGCAAGGGCTATAACCAGAAGCCCATTGCCAAT
Source organism: uncultured Bacteroidales bacterium (assembly GCA_964438935.1). Classification (GTDB taxonomy): domain Bacteria; phylum Bacteroidota; class Bacteroidia; order Bacteroidales; family UBA10428; genus UBA5072. The sequence goes on along the minus strand of CAYTNC010000204.1, from coordinate 826 downwards.
TTGGTAGGAATTATTACCTTTGATACTATCATATGATACTATCAGTTAAGATCGCAAAATATTCACGGTAGCTGATTCAGCTCAAATGAATCTTTTTCAAGACGTAATAACCCTATAGCTATTTATCTGTGCAGTGTGTATTTGAGGGGCTAATAACGCAACCTCTTAACATAAACCTCCATCTTAAGCTGAAAACGAAATGAATAGTATGAAAAAAATAAAATTGCTATTGCTATTTGCATTGATTTCTGTTATCGGATGCTCTCAGGTATACTATCAACGGAAAATTGAAACGGGCTATATGTTCTATCAATATAATACAGTGCAGGTGGACCCTGGTATAAATTGGAAAGGATATCATTTGGATGATGAAAATGGAATTGATTTCAATGTAATTAATGGATTATCATTTAAGAAAAAGATCTTTACGGGAGTTGGATTGGGATATTTGAATTTTGAAGGTATAAATGGTTTTTCAATTTTTACCGACTTTGAATACTTACCTTTTAAAACAAAACTGAATCCCTTTGTCAATATGAGATTAGGATATAATCATATTTGGAACCAATATGAAAATGGGACAGGAAGTGCTTTAGGAGAATTAGGATTGGGATTGAATTATGGGTTGACTGAGAAAATAAGCATTTATGTGCAATCGGGAGTTTTAATGACCCAGCAATCCTTGTTAATTCCAATTAGAATAGGATTCAGATTTTAATTGAGTAAACCGAGTTTAATCGGTCGGATTTTAACCGGCGCGCGTTGCAACTTCTGCCTCACCGGCAGGACTTGCTATTGTATGACTTTTTCCTGCTACTGCCACTGC
>CAYTNC010000203.1:0-4772 GCA_964438935.1 uncultured Bacteroidales bacterium | reverse complement strand
GTATCATCCATATCAATATCTTTACATAGCTCCATAGCATACAGATAGAAATCTTTGGGAATTATCGAATGGTTTAAAGTCCGCACATTCCATAAAATCAACCCATATAACTCAACAAATCTTTCCTCACTCAGTTTCCCAATGAACTTGATCCTTTCTTTATTTTCAATCAATTCGAACGTAATATACTCAGGGGCGTAAAAATCATAATGCTTTGTTCCATTGAGTAATATTTGACCTATATGACTATTAACATTAAGAAATGTACTAAAGGCTATGTTTGTATCAACTACAATCCGCCTCATTTATAGCCCAATTTCATTTCTTATCCTATCCCAACGCCCCTTCTTGGCTTCAGAGGTAAGAGAGTCAACATCATCTTGTGTTGCCCTTGAATTTGCAGTTAATTCCTCATAGCGCAAATAATCCATTATTGACTGAATCCTGGAGCTTGTCATCGTGCTTGGAATTCTAATCAAAATCTCATTATTTAAACGTTCAACTATCATGTTGCATGTATTTATATCAAAGATACGAAAATAATACAGACTTATTATCCGCATACTGAGCGCTTTTTTACTATTACCGGCAACATTTGTAAGCTCAAGAAAATGATAATTTTTCGCGTTTGATGCTACGCGTTTGAGGGCTTCGCCGTTTGAAGAAGAAGTTTAAGGCTGCGCGTTTGAAGAAGAAGTTTGAGGCTGCGCGTTTGAAGCTTCAAACTCCATCAAACTCCATCAAACCTTATCAAACCCTATCAAACCTCCCTGCCAACCCATAACCCTGCAGGCAGAACGGGTGCTTGTCACCTCTGTTGAAAAGTTAATGAACTATCCTCAACTTGGCGAACTTCAGAAGCAATTGCTTTTCTTCGCTGCTTTCCTGGAAGAACACGGTAGCCTTGCGATTGGGAGTGGCACCCTCAATATGCACTACCTTTCCGATTCCAAAAGTGGTATGCTCCACGCGCATTCCGGCCTGGATGTCATCGGGATTGTCGGGCTTGAAATCGGCAGCCGGTGTTTTTGGCTGTTGCGCAGGCTTCTTTGGAATCAACAGGGTTGTCCGGGCAGTGGATGGTTTTGATATTCCGTTACCCGAACTGGTTTTAGAGGTGGTAGTTTTAAAAAACCGGGCCTTGCTGCTGAAATTGCTTTCTTCCCAATCGCCGGTATCATCATAATCAGGTTGCTGTCTTTTCGCCGGTTGCTCTGCAGGCAAATCGAGGTATTTCGGATCGATGTCGCGTAAAAACCGGCTTGGTTGGCATGAAGTGGGTACTCCCCATTTGTAACGGTTTTGGGCATAACTGATGAACACTTTCTTCCGGGCACGGGTGATGGCTACGTAAAACAGGCGCCGCTCTTCTTCCATTTCTTCAGGCGATTCAAATGACATGCGTGAGGGAAATAATTCTTCTTCCACGCCGGCTATGTAAACATTGTTGAATTCAAGACCCTTGGCTGAATGCATGGTCATGATGACCACCTTGTTCCGGTCGTCCGATTTGTCGTTGTCGAAATCAGTGATCAGCGCCACGTTTTCGAGATAATCCACCATGTTGGCCGGCTGATTTTCATTGATGGCTGATTCCGTGAAATCCTTGATACCATTGAGCAATTCTTCGAGGTTCTCATACCGGCTTCTTTCTTCGGGGGTGTTACCGTTATACAGATCTTTGCGGATTCCGGTGGTAATGGCAATGTGGGTTGCCGCTTCAAAGGCATTCAGTTCGGCAACTTTTGCCGTGAAGCCATGGATCATTTCGCAGAAGGAATTCAGCTTGCCCAAAGTACCTTTGTTGATGCCCATATCGTGTGTGCCGGCATCTTCAATAGTAAGCATCAGGCTTTTTTCATTTTGTACGGCATATTCCTCAAGCTTCTCAAGAGTAACATCGCCGATTCCCCTGGCCGGGTAATTGATGATGCGTTTAAAAGCCTCGTCATCGTTGTGATTCACCACAAGTCTCAGGTAGGCCAGCATGTCTTTGATTTCCTTGCGCTGGTAAAAGGAAAGGCCTCCGTATACCCGGTAAGGGATGTTCCGCTTGCGCAATGCCTCTTCAAAAATCCTCGACTGGGCATTGGTTCGGTAAAGGATAGCAAAGTCGCTGTACTGCTGTTGCTCTGTCAGTGAACAATCCAGGATGCTGTTCGAGACAAAAAAGCCCTCTTCCATATCCGTAAGGCATTTGGTAACGGTAATGTTCTGGCCGGCTTCGTTTTCCGACCATACATTCTTTTTAATCTGCCCGTTATTCTTGGCAATGAGGCTGTTTGCGGCATCAACTATAGTGCGGGTCGACCTGTAATTCTGTTCAAGCTTAAACAGCTGGTGGTTGGGATAATCACTCCTGAAATTGAGGATATTTTCAATGCGTGCACCCCGGAATGAATAGATACTCTGGGCATCGTCGCCTACCACGCAAACGTTGTGATGCTGCGCGGCCAGCTTATGAACAATGAGGTACTGCGAGTGGTTGGTATCCTGGTATTCATCCACCAGTATGTAGCGGAACCGTTCCTGGTATTTCGCCAGCACCTGGGGGAAGTCGCGGAACAGGATATTCGTGTTCAGCAGCAGGTCGTCGAAATCCATGGCCCCCGATTTCTTACAACGGATGCAGTATGTTTGGTATATATCGCCCATTTGGGGGCGGCGGGTGGAGGTGTCTCCGGCTGTAATCTGGGTGTGGCCTTTGTATGCCTGTGGTGTGATCAGGTTATTTTTTGCCCAGGAAATGCGACCCAGCACTTCCCCGGTTTTATACCGCTGGTCGTCAAGGTTCATTTCTTTGATGATCGATTTGATCAGGCTTTTCGAATCGAGGGTGTCATAAATGGTAAAGCTCGAAGGATATCCCAGCCACTCTGATTCAGAGCGGAGAATTCGCGCAAATATGCTGTGAAAGGTGCCCATCCATACATGCCGGGCCTGCTCATCACCTACCACGTGTGCTATTCGTTCTTTCATTTCACGGGCTGCCTTATTGGTAAAGGTAAGGCAAAGGATCTGGCCCGGATTCACGCCCTGGCTGATCAGATAAGCCACACGGTAAGTCAGCACGCGTGTTTTCCCCGAACCCGCACCGGCTATCACCAATGCCGGACCTTTTGTATTCACTACTGCCTCATACTGAGCGCTATTAAGCTCCTTCAGAAATTTTTCCATAGGGGGTAAAATTAGCATATTGAAAGTATGCCTTCCTGAACCGGAAGGATTTTTTTTAAGGAAGTAATGAACAGTGGGCAAGTGCCGGAGCCATGAAGGAAATCCCCTGCTTGCAGGCATTACAGGTGTAAATATATTAAAATGAATAAAGTGCCGGGATCTTTCGTAACTTCGAAAGTTTATTAACCAAAAAGCATTTATGAAAATTCTTCTTATTTCTCCGACCGTCGACACCAATAAAAAAACCAACAAGGGTTTGATGATGCCCCAGCTTTCTTTGTATATACTAAAAGGATTAACTCCTGCAGGGCATGAGGTGGTCACGGTTGAGGAAGAAGCAGAAAATGTGGATCTTGATATGCCATGTGACCTGGTTGGCATCAGTTGCATGACCGCCAATTCACCAAGGGCCTATGAACTGGCAACTGAATTCCGGAAAAGAGGCAGGACTGTTGTATTGGGAGGTGTTCATCCTACTATTCTTCCGGATGAAGCATTGCAATATGCCGACTGTGTTGTAATGGGCGAGGCTGAAGGAGTTTGGGAGCAAGTGCTTCAGGACTTCAGTAATGGCAAATTAATGAAAACCTACCACAACGCCGAGCCGGATCTTTCGAAATACGTTCCCAAGGATTTCAGCAAGATGCTCAAGCGGAGGCTTTATAACCTGATTCCCATATTAACCACCCGCGGATGTCCTTACCATTGCGAATTTTGCTGTGTCACCAATATTTACGGCAAGAAAATCCGGCACATACCCATTGAAAATGTGATCCGCGACATCAAGGAATCCGGTGCAAAGAATTTCATGTTTCTCGATGACAACATCATTGGCCAGGCACGTTATGCCAAGGAACTTTTCACGGCATTGATACCGCTTAAAATAAAATGGGTTGGCCAGGCTTCAGTTTCGCTTCTGGTGAAGGATGACAATCTGATGGAACTGGCAGTTAAGAGTGGTTGCAAGGCGCTGTTCATGGGCATCGAAAGCGTATCGGAAGATCAGCTGAAAACCATGCATAAAGCCATTAAGGATATTCCGGCATTGGAGCGCGCCCTTAAAAAAATAAGGAAGATGGGAATACTCATTCATGCTTCCATGATTTTCGGGTTTGATAATGACAGCCGGGAAACCTTTGATGAGGCGGTTGACTTCCTGATAAAAAACAAGGTAAGTACGGCTTCATTCAATGCGCTTACACCCTATCCCGGGACAAAAACCTATGAAACCATGAAGTGTGCCAACAGGTTGATCACCACTGACTGGAAATATTACGATCACAATACGGTTGTATACAGACCCGGAAGTTTAACGCCCTATGAACTCCAGTTATTTAAAACCGAAGCCAAAAAGCGGTTTTACAGCGTGAATTCAGTGTTCAGGAGGTTATTTGGCAATCTTTACAGTCCCTTTATATACTTATTTACCAATTTTGGGCACATGAGGCAGGTAAGGGTTGAAGCTCAGCGTAACATAAGGCTGAAGCCCGAATTGTTTGACAAAGAACTTTAATCTGTTATCAGGGTGTATTGGGTCAGGATCCTGTAAAAGGTATTTCACGGATTCATCTCAGGCAACCTGATTACAGCAGGTT
>CAYTNC010000202.1:0-4779 GCA_964438935.1 uncultured Bacteroidales bacterium | reverse complement strand
GGGCAGTTGACAACACTGATCCGGGGTAATGAATTCTCCTACCCTGCAAGATGGATAGCCATTAAACTGCTTGAAAAGGACAAGGACATTACCAAACTGGCAGGTGATCAGCAGCCTGAAATCATGGAAAAGGTAAAAGAACTCTGCGACCATCTTGAAGATATTCACGGACACGATTCCTCCCTTGTTATTGCTGATGAAAGAAGTCACCTGGCTTATCGGATAACCAGGGAAATTGAGACCATCCTGGCCGGCAGGAAAACAAGCCTGAATGAGAGGTTAGATGCCATCACCATGGATAAGGTAATTGGTTATTTTGTTATGGTACTGATCATAGGTGCTATGTTTTATACGGTTTTCAGCTTTGGCAACTGGTTTTCCGGATTGTTCGACACATGGTCTGTGAGCCTTCATGAATGGTGGAATACAGCAGTGGGGGAGTCATCCTGGTCTTCTTTAGGCTGGGCGGCAATTGAAAGTGTTGTTGCTCTTATTCAGATTGCTTTTCCTTATATTCTTCCCTTTTATATCATTTTATATATCCTGGAGGATTGGGGTTATATTGCGCGTATTTCTTTTTTGATGGACCATCTGATGCATAAAATGGGGATCCATGGAAAAGCTTGCATTTCGTTTATTATAGGACTGGGATGCAATGTGCCGGGTTGTTTGTCATGTCGTATTATGGAATCGAAACGGGAAAGGTTTTTAACAGCTGTTCTTGTAACGCTTGTACCTTGTTCTGCAGTATCCGTGATTGTCTTCGGTCTTGTGGGCAAATATGTCGGCCTCCTTTGGGCCCTGGGCCTGTATGTTTTTGCCATGATACTGATATTTATTGTAGGGAAAATTGCATCTAAACTGATGCTGGGAGAACCTGTAGAACTGATCATGCCGATGCCTGATTACAAAGCACCGCAAATGAAGACTGTTTTTTCGCAAACCTGGGATTCGTTGAAGGAGTTTGTCTACATTGCTGCACCTATAGTAATCTTATCCGGCGTTTTTATTCGTGCAATTGATCTGGCCGGCTGGATGCCTGTAATTTCCTCTGCATTGAGTCCAATAACTGTTAACTGGCTTGGATTACCTGCAGTTACCGGAATACTGCTGATTTTTGGTGTTTTGCGTAAGGAGCTGATCCTTGTAATGCTTGCTGCTTACATTGGTACCACCCATTTTTCTGATGCGCTGAGTGCCCAGCAGATGATCACCCTGGCAGTAGTTAGTATGTTTTATGTTCCCTGTGTGGCAACCATTTCTGTTTTATGGAATGAATATGGCTGGAAGAAGGCCATGATGGTGAGTATACTTGAAATTTTCTTTGCCATTTTGCTGGCCGGTATTGTGAAAAGATTGCTGGATTTTGTTTTTTGAGCACTTTTGGATTCGCGCAACTTAAATTTCTGAGCCTGGCGATTTCCTTTTATTGTAATTACCTGGATTCTTTGTTCAGCGGTGTGATTTTTTCCGAATCACAGTTCCGGCATTGTTTAATGGGTTTCAGTGCAGTGATGGTTTCATGACAATTCTGGCATTTGTACCAGTAATCTTCAGTGATGTAATTACCCCCCTGGATCATAATGGCTTTCCCTTCAACAAAAGCTTTGGCAACGCTTTTGCGGGCTTTATCATACAACCTGGTAAAAGTAGGACGCGAGATGTTCATTCGTTCTGAAGCTTCTTCCTGAGTGAGGTTTTCATAATCCACGAGCCGGATGGCTTCAAATTCTTCACATAACAGGATGACCGATTCCAGTTCGCGCAACGGGATACCGAACGGTTTAAAGCCTTCCATAGGAGGGAGCATGGCTACTCTCCGGTTTCTTCTGCGATTGGGCATGTTAAAACAAATCAGTATTTGCTGTAAAGATAATTCATCTTGGGCTTCCAAATAGTTTGCGGATATAGAATTTCCAGCCGTTGTGATCTACCTCAAGTATTAATCCCTGCTTCATCAGCGACTGCAAAACCTGTATTCCTGCCTGATTTTTTCTCAACAATTCATGCAATGCGTCTTCGCGCAAAGGATGAACGGCAGTAATGTTTAGGATATCGTCATAAGGATTCCCTGTGGCTCCGGTATCAATACCTTCAAAACCTGCAAGCATTTCAACCTGTATACCATAACTGCTGTAAATCTGCCATGCTTTTACAAGTTTTTCTTCATCCGGAGCCTTTACGGTTATATCAGCAGGGGGTCTGATGGGTATGGAGATATAGGCCACTTTGGGATGAAGATGTGCGATAAAAGACGCGGTCTGGTTGATTTGCCCGGGATCGTCATTTATACCGGCAACCAGCATGGTTTCGGTATGCAGTTTTCCCTTGTAGCTTTTGGCAAATTCCTGAATACCATTCAGGATATCCTTCAGGTCAAGAGATTCAACTGGCTGGTTAATCCTGCGCCAGGTAAGTTCTTCGGTGGAATCCACCTTTACCGAAACCCAGTCGGCTTCCATGAGTTCCTCACGAACCCCGCTGTTGTTGATCAGTGAGGAGTTGGTGATTACAGCAATGGGAATGCCGAACTGTTTGAGTAAGCGGATTTCTTTACCCAGATGAATGTCGAGTGTGGGTTCGCCATTGGTGACAAAGGTCAGATAATCGGGCTGATCATTGGGCTTGAGTTTCATCAGATGCTTGCTTACCTCTTCTGTCAGTACATCAGGATGGTAGGAAGCTGTTCTGGTGATGGATTGTTCTTTGGTAAGGCCTATCTGGCAATAAACACAACTATAGGAACAAACTTTGCGTGAGGCTATATTGTTAATTCCCAAGCTTTTTCCGAGTCTTCGTGAAGGTACGGGTCCGAACGCGATCATGTTGGTTTTTTTAGAAGCTGTTGGCCCTGCCTGCGCTGCCGCTTCGGCAGGCAGGTGTTGGCTATTAGCCTTTGGTTTTTAGCTAATGGCTAAAGGCCAATGGCTAATAGCTTTTCATAACAAAGATACACATTTAAGTGAGCATATGTTCATTAAAATAAGCTTTTATAAACAAAAAACCGGTTAACCTCCAGCTTGGCAGGTTAACCGGTTTCATATCCGCAATAATAAATTAAGATACTTTGCAATTATTTCATAAAAGCATTGAGCATCCAGATGGTCTTTTCCTGACCCGAGATATAACCAGTCATCAGGTCTACCGTGCCGTCATCACCATTTTCGGCTGCCAGGGCAATAATGTCGCGCTCATTTTTCAATAATACCTGCAATTCATCAAGCAATTCCTTAACGGTTGCCTGATCGGTTGTTACATTCACTTTTTCTTTAATCTCGGCACGTTTCAGGTAGTCCGAAAAAGCATGAACAGGTTTGCCTTCGAGCATCAAAATTCTTTCTGCCACTTCATCAGCCTTTTCATTGAGGTCATCATAAACCTCCTCGAATTTCTCATGCAGCTTAAAGAAATGTTTGCCGGTAATGTTCCAGTGAAAACCCCTTACATTCATGTAGGCTACCTGAATATTGCTTAACAAATCATTCAGCTTATCCGAAACCTTGTCGGCATAAGCTTTTTCTATCCCTATTTGATTTTTCATAGCTTATAAAATTATATTATTAAAAAAGAATAATTCTTATATGAGAACAAATATAAATAAGTTTTTTCAAAAAAACAAATCTATCTTAAACAAACTTTATAAAAACCCATAATTGTGAAAGGCGGATTCAGTTTGCATGTTGCCTGCATGCCTGGTTGTAAAAATAGGCAAAATCATTTTTATCTGAACGAAAGTTCATTTATTTTTGTATGACATGATCCATGTATCCGATATGATGAAAAACTGGTTTTTTCTCTTAACAGTTATTTTGGTGTCTTTCAGCTGTTGGAGCTGTCATGATCCTGAAGAGAAGTCCCTGATTACTTCAAAGAAACACTGCTGGGTGCCGGCTATGGAATAACCCTGAGTATGGCACGGACTTTTAATCTTTCAAACCAAAATAAATAATATGCCCAGTTTGTCACCCGGAATGCCTGGAACCAAAGAAGCTTATGGAATTTCCCTGATCAGGGATGATTTAAGCATAACTATACCGCCAAAGGCATTTCAACATTATGGCTTAGCAGCCGGAGATGAGGTGTTGCTTTCTACCACTCATATCGGAGAGGGCGGTATGGGAATCATGATTAAGGAAAAAGCCTATAAAAGCGTGTTTAAGAGTATCATCGACCGGATTGGCCGGCTGGATTCTTTTGTTGTCGACAAAAACAGGTATTATGCGCTCACAAAGGTTGTTAGCGGAAAGGTCTTTTTAACAGAAGAACTGCTGGCTGTTTTCAACCTGAAAAAAGGCGACCGGTTACTGGTTGTTAAAAGTACAACCGTTACCATGAGCTATACCCCTGTAGAGATCTGGAAAAGAAAATTTGAACTGCGCAGCTTGTTTGAGGCCTCCGGGAATATCGAAAAACTGGAGACATTCTGAAAGATGTATGCTGCTGACCTTCCTTCAGGCAGATCAGCATGCATATATCGTCATTTTCTGACCAGGTGATCTCGCTAGTTCTCGCGATGCCATACCTCTGCTGCTTCCACACTGTCAAAGAAACGTGTATTTACCGGAGTATCAACTTTAACCTTCTTCGCATAATTTTCAACGGAAAATCTTGAGAATACGTCTTTGGGCACAATAATGGCTTCTTTGAACTTGCCATGCTTTTTGGCATATGCACCAATTGCTTTGGCTGCCACTTCCTGGGCCTCAGGGCCAAGGCCTTTGTGCTCACGGGCATCCAGTATTAAACCGTCTGCATTTGCTTTATTCAGCTCGTCTACAA
>CAYTNC010000201.1:0-4807 GCA_964438935.1 uncultured Bacteroidales bacterium | reverse complement strand
AGCAAAACGGCTAAAGTAACTATATAGGGAATGAACTTTTTCATATGCTTCTTATTTATTGAACAAAGTTATTTCTTAATGATTTAACAGCAGCTTGAAGTTCAGAAAACGCTTCAGGTGTAACATTTATTTTGGTCTGTGATTTCAAAACGGTAACTTTTGCTGTATCTTTTTCATCAATCTTAACAGCCGAGGTCTGCACTTCAATCTTGTCAAATGCAGCTTTCAGTGCATGAAGCTCATTAATCAGATCGACAATGTCCCGGTTTTCTTCTCCGGTAATTTTTTTGCTGTTGTCCTGGAGCATCCGTTCTACAATGCTGAACGACAGTTTTTGTTCGGCAATGCGGTCCACCAGTTTACTGCCGGCAACAAACTGATTGCCGATCATTTGTGTACCTATATAAAGCCCTTCAATCCAACCCCCTACCAGTACTATTGCAGCCACATCCTGCTGATCATTTTCCTTCAGATATGAACTGGAGTTCAGAAAAGTTTCAGATATAATATCCATTACCACATCACGCTTGTCCAGATTTTGTTCAAGTCTTTTTATGGTTTCCTCATCAATGGCATCACTGATACCCATTTCATTAGCAAGCCGTTTGGTGACATCCATGTATTTCAGCGAGGTTTGTGCCTGATCAAAAAGACTTGCAAAACTCAGATCGGTAGTATAAATACCTAAATTTAATGCCTTACTCTTATTTGTAGAGTATTTCTCAACACTGGCAAGATCATTCAAAACCGTTTCGTTGTATGCAACACCGGCTGATTTGAGTAACATGGCAGTTTCAAGCGGTGAAGGCAGGGAATAAAAAATTTTCTTTGCCTTATCAATATCGTCAAAAATGTCCTCCTCAGATAAGAAATCCTCAATTCCAACTTCTTGTCCTTCCTGGCCTTTTTTTCCGGATTTACAAGAATTGCCCAGCAAAAAAAGTCCGGCAAGCATTACGCAGCTGATCAACCGCAAAGTAAAGTAATTTTGTTGCATGAGTTAATAATTTATAAGTTGATTTCTTAATTGTATAAGAATCATAGGTGTAGTAAAATTAATCTTTTTTTTCAGATTTCAAAACTATATTGGATGTTCACGCTATTTAGCCTTGTTAAACGATGATCGACAAGCAAAGTTACTGTTTTGTTTATTTTTTTGTTGTTAACAAATAACGAGATATTAACAAAATACAGTTAGGTTCATAAGGCCCTGCTATTTTTGTAATAAAAGGCCTGATTGAGACTGAAAAAATTTGCAGCAATGCCTTAATCCGCATGCTGAACATTTCGGTTTCCGGGCCAGGCAAACATATCGACCGTGCAGGATGAGCCAGTGATGGGCCTTGTTCAGCAGGTACACGGGAAAATGCTTCACCAGCTGTTTTTCGGTTGATTCCGGTGTTTTGGAGTTTGTGGTGAGTCCGAGCCGGGCAGCAACCCTGAATACATGGGTGTCCACCGGCATGGCAGCTTTTCCGAAAGCCACAATACGAATTACATTGGCTGTTTTCCGCCCCACCCCCGGAAGTTGAATCAGGTCATCAAAAGATTCCGGCACCTCTCCGTGGTAATCTGTGATGAGCTTCTCTGCCATGCCCTGAAGATGTTTCGCCTTGTTATTGGGATATGAGCACGAACGGATCAGCTTAAAAATTTCTGCGGGGTCAGCCTGGGCCATTGCTGCAGCGTTGGGAAACCGCTTCATCAATGCAGGCGTGATCATGTTCACCCGTTTATCGGTGCACTGTGCCGACAGGATAACAGAAACAAGGAGACTGAAAGGATCTTCATACTCCAGTTCGGTTTCGGCAACCGGCATGTGCTCTTCAAAATACGCAATGACTGCTCGGTAACGTTCTTTAATATTCATGGGTGTAACAATAATTAGCAATCCAAATTAACAAAATATTGTTTGTGATTATTCCATTTATTGAAAAAGAAATCGGTTTTAGGCGATACTGACGCTGCTGCTGCAACGCGTCATTGCGAGTTGGGATTAGGATTTGACTGTAACCGGCTGCTGAGCGGAGTCGAAGCATACTGCTACCGCCACTGCTACTGCTACTGCTGCTTCTCCTGTCCTGGTTCTTGGATCTTGGATCTTGGTTCTATCCCCCCACCCTGATAAAAATCAGAAATTTCTTTTTTTTTTAAAATCATATTTCTACATTTGCATCGAAACAAATTTATTATGCATATTCAGTCAATCAGCGGCTTCTTCTTTTTTTACTTTTATTTCTGGGTAACCTGAAGGGGCTTGCTGTGGTTGTAAACAAGGATACAATATCAAGAAGCCCCGTTTCAACGGGGCTTTTTTTTTGCCAATACGTTCACCCTAAACTGATTAAAATGAATACTGAAATTTCGAAACCAAAACGAATTGCCATCCAGGGCGGATACGGCGCTTTTCACGATATAGCCGCACATGGCTATTTTGAAAATGAAGAAATAGAGATTGTGCCCCGAAATACTTTTAAAGACCTATTTAAAGCGCTGAAACAAGGAAAGGTGGATTTTGGCATCACTGCCATCGAAAACTCCATTGCCGGCAGCATACTGCCCAATTATAACCTGCTGCTCGAATCTGATCTGGAGATTGTGGGCGAGGTTTACCTTCGCATCAGGCAAAATCTGGTAGCATTGCCAGGTCAAACCATTAACGACATCAAAGAAGTTTTTTCGCACCCCATGGCCATTTTGCAATGCCAGCACTTCTTTGACGATTATCCTTCGATAAGGCTGATTGATTCTATTGACACGGCTCTGAGTGCCAAGGAAATTGCCGACAAGCAAATAAGAAATACAGCAGCAATTGCTTCAGCCGGTGCTGCCGAAAAATACAAACTTGAAATTATAGCAGAAGGCATTGAAACACACAAAAAAAATTACACCCGCTTTTTAATACTTAAAGGTAAGAACGGGAAGCAGCATGACGTCACCGCAATCAACAAGGCATCATTTTCTTTTGCTTTGGCTCACAAGATAGGCGGACTGTCCAAGGTTCTTTCCATACTGTCGTTTTACGACATCAACCTGGCCAAGGTACAGTCGATGCCCATCATCGGCAAGGACTGGGAATACCAGTTCTTTGTTGATGTGGAAATCGACAGCTACAGGCATTATTTCCAGGCTATGGAGGCCATCACACCATTTACCAGTGGTTTACAAATTCTGGGAGAATATATGAAAGGAAAAATTATAACTGAATAACTATGAAAGTATCATTAAAACTCGATAAATTCGAATTCAAAGGCGTTCCTGTTGAAAGACCTTTAATAATGGCCGGACCCTGCAGTGCGGAAACCGAGGAACAGGTTATGGAAACAGCACGTCTGATCAAAAGTCACGGCGTGCAAATATTCAGGGCCGGAATCTGGAAGCCACGTACCAGGCCAAGTCCGTTTGAAGGAGTTGGAAAAGAAGGCCTGCCCTGGCTTAAACGCGTAAAGGAAGAACTGGGCATGTATACTGCCACTGAAGTTGCCAATGTGAAACATGTTTATGATGCCCTCAAAGCCGGAATAGACATCATTTGGATAGGAGCCCGAACTACAGCCAATCCTTTTGCAGTGCAGGAAATTGCTGACGCGCTGAAAGGTGTTGATGTGCCCGTTATGGTTAAAAATCCGGTTAGTCCTGACCTGGAACTTTGGATAGGCGCCTTTGAGCGTTTGAACAGCGCGGGAATTACCAAGCTTGCCGCTATTCACAGGGGGTTTTCAATGTATAATAAAAACCTATACAGAAACAACCCGCTATGGGAAATCCCAATTGAACTGAAACGTCTGATTCCTGATCTTCCGATCATTACAGATCCCAGTCATATTTGCGGAAGCCGCGACCTGCTCTATGAAGTATCTCAAAGGGCAATGGACCTAGACTTCTACGGGCTCATCATTGAAACCCACTGCAACCCAGATAAAGCCTGGAGCGACGCACAACAACAACTTACGCCCGAAAATCTCGACAAACTCCTTCGAAGACTGGTACTCAGAAAGGCCGATGTTCAAAACAATGTAATTCTTTCAACACTCGAAGAATACCGAAATGAGATTGACAAATATGACGACAAATTAATGGACATCTTCGACCACCGTATGGCCATTTCAAGAAAAATAGGAGAATACAAAAAGAAGAACAACATCACCATACTCCAAACCAGCCGATGGGATGAGATTTTGAGGACAAAAATAGAGATGGCAGCTAAAAAAGGTCTTAGCGAAGAATTTATAATCAAAATCTTCAGGGCCATCCACGAGGAATCCATTAACCACCAGACAAAGGTGATGAATGAGTAGTAGAGAAAAGGGACAAGAGACAAGAGACAAGGGACAAGTAGCAGTGGCAGTGGCAGTAAGTCGCACTTCGAAAACTTTTTTTTACAAATAATTACCTTGAACGATTTTCCCCTCTCTTTTAGGAGAGGGGTCAGGGGTGAGGTGAAAAGCCTCTAACCAAAACAAACAACAAGTACCATGCATACCATTATAATTCACACCGATTCCCGCGATTCCCGAGTTCTGATAGGTGAAAGTATCAGCAACGTAACTAAATACCTGCCCCAGGGCAAAACCATCATCATTACCGATGAAAACATCCTGAAAATCTATGGACGTGTTTTTCCTGCCGCACCGGTAATCGCCATTGGCCTGGGCGAGCAGAATAAAACCCTGGAAACCCTGAACTTCATATTTGACAAGCTGGTTATGTATGAAGCCGACCGGTCAACCTTTATTCTGGCCATCGGAGGAGGAATTGTAAGCGATGTGGCTGGGTTTGCAGCATCCATTTACATGAGAGGCCTCCG
>CAYTNC010000200.1:1274-4817 GCA_964438935.1 uncultured Bacteroidales bacterium | reverse complement strand
TCCACAGCTTTTTCCATGGATTTAACCGGGATGAATTCAAAGCGGCTGTGGAAATTGTGGCCACCGGCAAACAGGTTGGGACAGGGGAGGCCCATGAATGACAGCCTCGATCCGTCGGTTCCTCCGCGCACAGGTATGGTTTTGGGTGTAACTCCAATGCTGGTTATGGCTTTGCGCGCGAGTTCCACAATATGAAACACAGGTTCAATTTTTTCTTTCATGTTATAATACTGGTCGATCATGGAGAGCTTTACGGTGCGGGCTCCGTACTTCAGGTTGAGGTGGTCCACGATCTTGATCAGCAAATCCTTCTTTTTGTCGAATTGTTTCCTGTCGTGGTCCCTGATAATATATGTAATGGTTGTGTTTTCAACCGTTCCCGTGAAATCGGTAAGGTGGAAGAAACCCTCATAACCTTCGGTATGTTCCGGCACTTCAAAGGAAGGCAACATGTTGTTCAGCTCCATGGCAATCAGCATGGAATTTTTCATTTTGTTCTTGGCATAACCCGGGTGTACATTGAGTCCCTGAATGATAATTTTTGCCCTGGCTGCATTGAAATTTTCGTATTCCAGTTCTCCAAGGGCTCCCCCGTCTAAAGTATAAGCAAAGGATGCATTGAATTTTCTCACATCAAATTTGTCTGCTCCCCTGCCGATTTCTTCATCGGGCGTGAAGCCCACGCGCACTGCTCCGTGTTTGATTTCCGGGTGGGCGATCAGAAATTCCATGGCAGTCATTATTTCTGCAATGCCGGCCTTGTCATCTGAGCCAAGAAGTGTGGTGCCGTCAGTAACAATGAGTTTCTGACCTATGTAATTGTTCATCACCGGAAAATCAAGCGGAGACAAAGCGATGTTTTCAGTGGTGTTGAGTTTTATTGCTTTCCCGGTATGTTCAACAATCCGGGGATTTACATTTTCGGATTTCATATCGGGGGATGTGTCCATATGCGCCAGAAATCCGATAACAGGGACATCTTTGTCAATATTGGCCGGCAGTGTAGCCATCACATAACCGTTTTCATCAACCGATACCTCCTGAAGTCCCATTTCAGTCATTTCAGCAGCCAGCATGTTGGCCAATGCCATCTGGCCAGGGGTTGAAGGGCAGGTTTTTGAATTTTCATCAGAGCGTGTGTTGACCTGCACATAACGGATAAATCGTTCTGTAAGTTTTTCCATACAGTTTGCGTTGATTGACAAGGTTAATATAGTAAAAATTCCAATAGACTTTGATGTTGGGTAAATAGGCAGCACTTTTTTTGTGAATCAATGATCAAGCAACTATATTTATATCATGTTGTGCATGCATTCGCTAAATACAAATCCTTATTATAGCCTTGCCCTGGAGGAGCACCTGCTGAAGAAATTCACGGATGACTTTTTTATTCTTTGGCAGAGTGAGCCTGCCGTGGTGGTGGGAAAGCATCAGAATGTGCTGGCCGAAATAAATTACCGGTTTGTTAAGGATAATGGAATCCGGGTAGCGCGCAGGCTCTCGGGCGGCGGAACGGTTTACCACGATGCGGGCAACATCAACTTCACCTTCATCCGAACCGGTGAACCCGGGAAACTGGTTGATTTCGGAAAATACATCAAACCGGTAACGGACTTTCTGAAATCCCTTGGTGTTGATGCTGTGCCGGGACCTAAAAATGAAATTTTGGTTGAGGGTAAGAAAATTTCCGGGAATGCGGAACATGTTCATAAAAACCGAGTACTGCACCATGGTACGCTTTTATACAACAGCAACCTGGTGCGCCTTAATGCCGCCATCAGCCGGAACTCGGGAAAATTCACCGATAAGGCGGTGCAATCGAACCGCAGCAGCGTGGTGAATCTGGCTGATTGTCTTAGCCAGGAAATGACCATTAAGCACTTGATGAAAGTTTTTCTGGCTTATATCATCAAAAATTATGATGGATACCTTATTGAGATGGCCAGTCAGGATGAAGCAGAAGTAGCACAGTTGATCCGGGAGAAGTACAATACCTGGGGATGGATTTACGGCTGGTCTCCCGATTATGAATTTGAGAATACCTGGCAAAGGGGGAATATAAAAATCAAATTACATTTGAAAACGCACAGGGGCAGCATTGCTGCGTGCATCCTGGAATCTTCCGGTATTGCTCCGATAATTATCAATGATATCCGGGAACGTCTGACGGGTCTGCGTCATGAAGAAAGTGAAATAAAAACCGTTTTGAAATCTTCGGAATTGAATTCCACATTAACAGGTGCGGACCTGTCCGACCTGGTTTTGGCGTTTTTTTAAGAAAAGAAATTTAAAAAATTACATGCCGGCATCTTTGACGGAAGCTCCTTCTGATTCCGGAACAAGACCTTCTTCAGGAGGTTCGGGCCCATATGCCTTGCCCTTGATGAAGTAACCCGGATACTCACCATATCCGCCGGTGGTCTGTTTTCTGGTAACCAGAATAAGGGTCGCCTTCATGTTGGCCGCTTTCTTTTTTATTTTGATGATGGCGCCTTTTTTAGCTGCAGAAGCACTGCGGGCACTCGATGGGGATTTTGACTCAACATCACCCAGAAAATACAGATCGCCCAATTCCTTTTTGTCTTCAGTCATCCACACAGCCTCCCAGGAACTTTCATCCAATACCGTAAAGGCAGCCTGGTTGAGAATGTCAATTTTCCCGTTCTTATAAATGATTTTGTGAACTTCCTTGCGCTCGATGGTAAATTCCTCCGGTTTACCGGGAAAGACGAAACTGACATAGGTTGGGGTAACTGTAGTTACATCTACCGGAATAATGGACCCGTTCAGCTTGAATATCGTATCGTGGGGTGCCGAAACAGGCAGTGCCGGCTGTGCAAATGCAATAACCGTGAGGATAGTGAACAGTATGCCAATGTATAGCCTTTTCATCTGTTTATTTATTAATCTTCAATGGTCAGATGTAACTTACCATTCGCAAGTAATCATGTTCGTGTGTGAGATAATGATTATTTGCTCATGGACGTTTCATTTCTTCTTACTGACTTTTATTATTCACGGATATTGCAAAGTTTATGCCATGATTTCCAACTGTGCTGTAATTCACTTATAATAGATTGAATTACATGATATTAGATTTTATTTTCAACCTGCTATTTTTCAAAGATACAAAAATATCAATTCTTTTATAATCGGCAACCTGTTTCTTACCCGAATACAAACAGCTGTTATTCAGAATGATCTTAATACGTTACCCGAAGTACGCATTTCAATGCCGAAATTATTAAATTTATTCAGCCTGTCTGATTTTTGCTGCTATTTTTGTCAACAGTTTTTACTGTATCTTTCAACTTGTACGGAGGTATCCACTAGCACCCGCTTCTCATGCAAACAACGCTGAAATCCTTTCTCGTTTCTTTATATATCTGGACCTTCATTCTTGTTTCCATTTTGCCGCTTTTCCTGGTTTATTTTGTGCTTTGGGTTATTTGCCTGCCGGTGGACAGGCAGAAGGCTATAACACATGCTTTTACCGTTCTCTGGACCCGGCTCTACCTTACCATCAATCCATTCTGGAAGATC
>CAYTNC010000200.1:0-1174 GCA_964438935.1 uncultured Bacteroidales bacterium | reverse complement strand
TTTTACCGTTCTCTGGACCCGGCTCTACCTTACCATCAATCCATTCTGGAAGATCCGCCTGAAGAATACCCATCATATCAACCCTGCCGGAAAGTACATTCTCATATCAAACCATCAGAGTGTCATAGATATTGCCCTGTTGCTTCAGCTCAGAATCAATTTCAAATGGGTTTCCAAAATGGAACTGGCGCATGTGCCTGTTGTGGGCTGGGTCATCTGGTTTAACGACCACATTCTTGTTCGCCGGGGTGATAAACACAGTGTGACCCGAATGGCTGAAGCCTGCAAAAGAACATTGGATGAAGGAACGTCGGTTTTTATGTTTCCCGAAGGAACAAGGACAGGGAATGGGGCGCTTCAAAATTTTAAAGAAGGAGCCTTTATTCTGGCCCGGGATAATGAGGTGCCCATTCTGCCTGTTGTGCTCGATGGGGCCAGGAGGGCATTGCCACGAAAGGGTTTCTGGTTCAGGGTGAGCCAGACTTTTACAGTAAGTGTGCTTGATGAGATTACCGTGCAGCAAGTGATGGCTATGGAAATTCCTGATCTGATGAATTTTACCAGGCAACTGATGATGCAGGAACTGGAAGTTTTACGAACTGAAACAGGGGAGTGCTGACATGGAAGTGCCGGGCAGCATATTGAGAAAGATGGGCTATAAGTCCGACAGCCAGGGAATCATAAACCGCTATATCAACGTTAACGGCGCATGGGAAAGTCATCTGGAGCGTACCCGGCAATTTATTCTGAAATCACTGGCAGGTAAACGGCTGAAAAACCTGGATGTGCTGGGAAGCGGCTGGCTGCTTGATCTGCCTCTGGAAGAGTTGGCCAGCATGGCAAGTCATATACGGCTTTACGATCTGATGCACCCATCGCAGGTTTTACACCGGTTGAAAAGGTATCCTCATGTAACGCCTGTGCAGGCAGACATTACAGGAGGCGCGGTAATCAATGCCTGGCAGGCTGTGAGGGAATATAAAAAGAATGGTACAAAGCTGTCCCCTGAGAAGATTTGCGAGGCATCATTTCAAATCCCTTCAGATTCTGACTGCATCATATCACTCAATGTATACAGTCAGATTGGTCAGATGATTACTGATTTTCTTAAAGATAATGTACCTTATGAAACAGATGAGGCTGATCGCATCATTTTCCTGCTGCAGCAGGCGCA
>CAYTNC010000199.1:0-4837 GCA_964438935.1 uncultured Bacteroidales bacterium | reverse complement strand
TTGTGGAGAAAAAGTTTATAAACTACCCGGTGTTTGTTTCTCCAAACCTTTTCTTTTATTCATTTTTGTACTATGAAAGGGAAATTTGCCTTAACGTTAACCGTTCACCGGATTTTGGGACCGGTTTTTAACATGGTAATGATATCCCCGAGTGCCAACAGGGAATATTATTCTGTAACCGACAGGCTCTCGCTTGCCAACCTCAGGCAGTACGAACAAATGCTTTCTCCCGAGGAGATTTCCCTGGTTCAGGTAATCGAAGAATACAGCGATAACCAGCTTCTCAAGGTATTCTCAAAGAAGAAGATCAGCGCTCAGGACTTCCTGGCTGCTGTTGACGAAACCCTCTACGAGCGCCAGCTTCGCCCTTACATCGAACGCCGCCTGCTGCGCTGCACCGAGCTTTTTTCGGGAACCGACATCCCGGTTTACCTGAAAAAGCAGCACAACAACATTTACGACTCCGACCGGCTCTACCTGCAGGACGATACCGCCGAAGCCGTGTTCAACTTCATCCGCAACAGCGAGGGCGTGAAATACCACCTTTCGGTATTACACAACGACGAATCCATCAGCCTTACCGGGAAAAACGGTTTTGTGCTGGTTAATGAGCCCTGCCGGCTGGTGCTTGGTAACCGGATTTTCCAGTTCGACGATATAGATGGAAAAAAAATACTGCCCTTCCTGAAAAAGCCTTTCATCAGCATCCGCCAGGAGACCGAGAAGAAGTTTCTGGAAACCTTTGCAAAACCTGTGATTCAGAAGTACAAGGTACAGGCCAACGGTTTCACCATAACCGATCAGCACCTGAAGCCCAAACCGATGCTCTCACTTGAAGCTAACATAAATGGACTGCCCGTGCTGATGCTCCGGTTTAGTTACGACGACAAGGCTGTTTACCTGGCCGGGAAAAAGTCGGAATTGCTGGTTACTTTGCGGCACGAAAACAACCAGGTAGAATTTCGCAGGCTGAACAGGGACCTGGTTTATGAAAATCACCTGATCAGCTCGCTGCTTGAACTCGGACTGGCCAACCTGGATACCTCTTCTTTTTCACCCCTGAATACCCGAAAGCCGGAAAATATCCTGCAATCCTATGAGTTGGTCAGCTGGCTGAATCAGAACAGCAAAGCCTTGAAAAAACTGGGGGTCGAGATAACCCAGGCCAACCAGTCGCACCGCTACTACCTGCAAAGTTTGGAGCTTAAGATAAAGGTAAAAGAAAACAAAAACGACTGGTTCGACATACATGCTGTGGTGGAATTCGACGGTTTTGAGATTCCTTTTATCAAATTCAGAAATTACATTCTCGAAGGTCGGCGGGAATTCGAACTGCCCGACGGCAGGATCATTGTGCTTCCTGATGAATGGTTTGCCCGGTTTAAAGACATTTTCACATTTGCCCGGGAAACCAACAACGAACTGCAGTTGGAAAAACAGCATTTCCCGCTGCTGAAAGAAAGCCTGCAGGGACTTGACTCATCATACGCCGGCAAGCTTAAGAAATGGATCGATACGGCGTTTTACGAGGAACAGCCTGTTCCCGAAGAAATAAAGGCTGAATTGCGCGATTACCAGAAAAAGGGAGTCAGCTGGATGTGGAAGCTCTACACCAACGATTTCGGCGGTTGCCTGGCCGATGACATGGGGCTTGGAAAAACACTCCAGACGCTTACGTTAATGCAACAGGTCATCAATGAAGAAAAGAAACGGCACCGCGGTCCGGTAAACTCGGTTTTTGAACGTCAGCTCACCATCTTCGATTCTCCGGAAGCAGCTGACATAAAGGCAAGACCTTCTGTAATTATTGTACCTTCCACCCTGATACACAATTGGATCAATGAGGCCGAACGATTTGCGCCCCGGCTGAAAACAGGATTTTACGGAGGTCAGAACCGCAAACCTTTTCATTACTACTATAACAATTACGACCTGATTGTCACCTCCTACGGTCTGATCCGCAACGACCTGGATGCCATCAGACCATATGACTTCCTGTACCTGATCCTCGACGAAAGCCAGGTGATCAAAAACCCGCATTCAAAAACTTATAAGGCGGTAATCGGGTTGAGTTCGGAACATCGTATTGTGCTTACCGGTACACCTATTGAAAACTCGCTGGGTGATTTGTGGGCCCAGATGAATTTTGCGAACCCGGGATTGCTGGGCAGTTATGAATTCTTTAGAAACCAATTTGCCAATCCCATAGAGAAAGAAAACGACGAAAAGAGGGCACGCGCCCTGCGAACGCTGATCAAACCTTTTGTACTCAGAAGAACTAAGGGTGAAGTAGCACGCGAATTGCCTGCCCTTACACAGCAGGTTATTTACTGCGACATGTCGGAATCACAGCAATCATTTTACGAAACCGAAAAGTCGAAAGCCCGGAACCTGATCCTCGACAACATCAGCAAACAGGGCCTTGAAAAATCATCATTCATTATTTTGCAGTCGCTCACCCGGCTGCGGCAGGCTGCCAACCACCCGGTACTGATAGATAACAGTTATGCCGAAAATTCCGGGAAACATGACCTGGTGATCGATCATATGAGAAATGTGATTGCGGAAGGACATAAAGCACTCATTTTTTCATCGTTTGTTAAAAACCTCGAATTGTATGCCTCGTTCTGTGATCAGGCGGGAATCCCTTATACCATGCTCACGGGCGATGTTCCGCAGCAACAGCGGGAGGCCATCATCAAAAAATTTCAGGATAATGCGGACATTCACCTTTTCTTCATATCCATCAAGGCCGGCGGTTTCGGTCTGAACCTGACCTCGGCCGATTACGTGTTCATACTCGACCCCTGGTGGAACCCGGCTGTTGAGGAGCAGGCGTTGAGCCGGGCTCACCGCATCGGGCAAAAAAAGAAAGTTTTCGTGTACCGGTTTATCACCAAAGATTCGCTGGAAGAAAAAATTCACACGCTACAGGAAAAGAAATCACAACTGGCCGAGAATTTCATCAACAACAACAATCCGTTTGTAGCAGGCGACAAAGAGGAGCTGATGAAGTTGCTGGAGTAGTGAACAATGAACAATTAACAATGAACAATGAACAATGAACAATATGCTGCAATTTAGACCAACTGCTGCTGCCAGTCTACAAAGTCTTCAGGTCTTCAGGTCTCCAGAGTCTTGGATCTTGGATCTTGGTTCTTGGATCTTGGTTCTTGGATCTTGGATCTTGACTCTTGGTTCTTGATTCTTGTTTCTACTCGTCCCTTTTCCTTAGCCCCAGCTCCGCCGCTTTTTTCATCATCAGCTGATACGCCTCGTCATAATTATTGTGGATGTCGCCCTCAAGGATGGCTTCTTTGATTGTATTTTTAATGATACCCACTTCGCGGCAGGGACCTATATTAAAGGTTTTCATGATGAGTTCACCGTCAACAGGAGGCTGGAAATTGCGTACTGCATCCTTTTCCTCAATTTCTTTCAGCTTCTGCCTTACCAGTTGAAAATTGTTCAGGTATAACCGAACCTTTTCATCGTTTTTTGAAGTGATATCGGCTTCGCAGAGCATCATCAGGTCGTCGATGTCGTCGCCTGCCTCAAAAAGCAACCGGCGAACCGCGGAATCAGTCACTTCCTCCTCCACCAGTGCAATGGGCCGGAGGTGCAACAGCACCATTTTTTGAACATATTTCATAGAAGTTCCAAGCGGGAGATGAAGTCTGCGGAAAATTCCCGGCACCATTTTGGAACCCAGGAATTCATGCCCGTGGAAGGTCCAGCCGTGACCTTTGATGTACTTTCGTGTTTCGGGTTTGGCAATATCGTGCATGATGGCGGCCCAACGCAGCCAAAGATTATCTGATTTACCGGATAAGGTATCGAGTACCTGGAGCGTGTGAATGAAGTTGTCCTTGTGCCTTATTTTATCCATTACAGCCACGCCCTTGAGGTTGTCGAATTCCGGAAAGATGATCTTAAGTAGTCCGGTTTGCTCCAGCAGGATAAAGCCCCGTGATGGCATACCGGAAAGAATCATTTTATTTAGTTCATCGATAATCCGTTCACCGGAGATGATGCCGATGCGCTCACGGTTATGATGTATGGCTTCAAGCGAACGGTCTTCAATGGTAAAGTTCAGTTGCGTGGAAAACCTTATGGCCCGCATCATCCGGAGCGGATCATCGGAATAAGTGATATCGGGATCAAGCGGGGTGCGGATCAGCTTCTTTTCGAGATCGCCCTGACCGTCAAATGGGTCGAGAAGTTCGCCAAAGGATTCCTCATTCAGCGAAACAGCCATGGCATTGATTGTAAAATCGCGCCGGTTCAGGTCATCCTCGAGGGTGCCATTTTCAACCACCGGTTTGCGGGAATCGGCATTGTAGGATTCTTTACGAGCGCCTACGAATTCAAGTTCAAGGTCGTCGTAACGGAGCATGGCTGTACCAAAATTTTTGTACACGGTGATCCGGCCTTTTTTGCCCAGTTTCTTTGCCAGGCTTTTTGCCAGTTCAATGCCGCTTCCCACAACCACAATGTCGATGTCCTTTGACTGGCGTTTGAGCAGCGAGTCTCTTACATAGCCCCCGATGACATAGCCCTGCAGGTTATTCTCGGTGAGCACCTCGGATAGTATGGGAAATATTTTGTGGCTGAGTGGAATGTTCATGAATGAAATGTAAATCGCACAAAAATAATATTTTCAGTGGAGAGTACATCATGGGATGATTTGATGATTTGAAGATTGGTTGATTTGAAGATTTGAAGATTGAGTGATTTGATGATTTGAGGATCTGCTATAGTGGTTATAATAAAAAACCATTAAGTCATACTTCGACAAGCTGCTAATGACACTAAACAGCAATTAATTGATAACCAA
>CAYTNC010000198.1:0-4859 GCA_964438935.1 uncultured Bacteroidales bacterium | reverse complement strand
GTATCTTGAGAAAGGCAAGCATTTGTTTCATGATACCGTGGATGTAGCCATTAAGCAGAACTTTGATTCCTTATTCGACTATGCCATTAAACTTCTCAGCGTTAACCCGGCACATATGCCTGTTCTTTTCAGAAATTTTTGGCAACAGGTTTCAAAATATCTCAAATCTGACGATGCAGTTCAGATTTTGTCACTGGTTGCATTTTTTCTGGGAAGAACACCCTTCGACACTTCCGCAGTATACACCCTGCTTTCGTACACTGAGTTCATGCACGATGGCTATTTTAATGTGGAAGGGGGCATGTATAAAATAATCGAAGGCCTGGTAAAAGAACTTGAAAAAGAAAATGTAAGCATCATCTACAATACGGAAATAAAAGATTTCACAACTGAAAACGGACAACTGACTGCCCTGGTTGACCAAAACAACAAAAAATGGACCTCCGATATTGTGGTTATCAATTCCGATGCGGCTGTATTCAGGGGTACGGTATTTAAAAGAAAAGCATTTTCACAGGAAAAACTAGATAAAAAATCATGGACCATGGGTCCCCTGACCATTTACCTGGGCATTAAATGCAAACTGCCTATGGTAGATCATCACAACTACTACCTGGGAGATAATTTTAGGGAATATGCCGATAAAGTTTTCAAAAGGCCTGATTCACTGCAAAAGCCCTATTACTATGTAAATGTGCTTTCGAAGCACAACCCCGACTGTGCTCCGGCTAACGCAGAGAGTTTGTTTGTGGTATGCCCGGTTCCCGACCTCAGGTTTAAACCCGATTGGAGTGACCGCGATGAAATTGTGGACAGCATTATTGAAGATTTCTCAGGGAGGATCGGAAAAGACATCAAGCCCGAGATTGTATCAAGAACAGTATATACCCCCGAAGACTGGCAGAACCAGTTTAACCTGCATCGCGGAAGCGGTTTGGGATTATCGCATGACATGCTGCAGATTGGAGGTTTTCGGCCCAAAAACTTTGATGAGGAATTTAAAAATGTATTTTATGTAGGGGCTTCCACCATTCCGGGTACCGGTTTACCCATGGTGTTGATCAGTTCCAAGCTGGTATGTGAAAGAATTGAGAAATACGGCGGATAACATCCTATTCCTTTTAACCTATTATCGAATGTTACATGAAAGAAAACCGACCCGATTAAGGAATTATGATTATTCACAGGATAATTTATATTACATAACATCCTGTGTAAAGGACCGGGTATGTTGTTTCGGTACGGTCGCAGATAAAAAAATGATTTGTAATGATTTCGGCCGAATTGCAGAAAGCCAATGGAATTGGTTATTTCTGCAATATCCGTATTTGATTTGTCACGCGTTTGTTGTTATGCCAAATCATATTCACGGGATAATTGAAATTAATCGATCATCCGTAGGGACAGGTCGCGACCTGTCCCTACAGGATATCAAAATAAAATCATTATCCGAAATAATGGGTGCATACAAAACAACGGTATCCAAATTAATCCACAACGCCGGATTAAAAACATTTCAATGGCAGCGTTCATTCCACGACCATATTATCCGTGATGACGGTTCTTATCAACGAATTTTCGATTATATCCGTGACAATCCGGCAAAATGGGATGACGATTCTATTTTCCCGTTTCTTTAAGCAAGTTGTTTACCATAGCTGCCAGGTAAATATAACCGGCACAACCATCAACAACAACCTCATTTTCGAACCAGATAAAAGGCCAATCTTCCTGGTTTTCGTAAAAATCAGGTTTTATCAGATAATTCCCAGGCACCATACCGCCAGGTATGTATGTAAAATCTGCCCGGTTATTGCCATACGTTACTTTTTTGGAATTAACCCCTACTCCGGAAACAAAAGATATGCTTGATGCCGGATGGCAGCCAAGAATGTAGTTCAACCCTCTGATGGCATATTCTCTGCTAATTACATCAGGAAAATGCTGATGTAGTTTTGCATTGGTGAGCGACCAATCTACAATGGAAAAGTTGCTTCCGGGGCCATAGAAACCTCCCTGGCCAAGAGGCACACCATAGGGATTTGTTTTGCTGATCGAGTCGAGTTGCTTATTTATATCCAGGGCCAATGCATGGATATCGTTTTTGAATGACTCATCCATAAAAGGAATTGCTTTTAGCAGGGTTCTTACCGGGCTGGCGCCGAACGACCATTTCTGACCTTTTCCAATAATTCTGTCTTTAGCATTTGGCCATACCCTGGCAAGATAATCGGCGTATTTTTTATCGCCGGTGGCAACAAGCAATTCAATGGTTAAATTGACTTTCTGGCCTGTTGACATTAAATTCTCAAAAAACGCAAATCCATCTGCCATATCCGAAGGGGGAAGTGAAGGTGAACCGGAAGGTTGTTCCATTTGCTGAGCCACATATTTCTCCCACACTTTTTTGGCTATTTCAAGACATTCGGTTGACAGGCTGTCATTATAATTTTTTAAAGCTCTGCCGGCTGCTGCCAGTGCAGTAGCTGATCCAATATCCTGCATAGGACTGTTAGTGGTAAATGCCCACCTGTCGTCCATGGTTCCGGATGTGAATCCGTCACTCTCGAAAGGCTTCAGGTTAGGATTATAAATACGTCCGTCTGTTAAATTACTGGCATCACCAATCATGTTGTATTGCCATAAATGGGGCTGAACAATCCCCCTGATGGCATGTCCGAAGGCTCGAAACTGTGCCACCAGCGCAAGGGTGCCATGCTCAATCTGCTGCAATAAATCCGGTACCCCATCGGGGTGATGAATGGCCACGTACTTACGCTCTTTATCAATCATGGTTTCGTCGCGCGTAATTTTCAGGTCCTCCCAGATATTTACCAGGTATCCGACCGTGGTGTTATGAGAACCTGTTTGGATATCAAAATCACCGGCATCGAACCACCCACCCATGTTAAGACCCGGAATATGTTCGTAGGGTTTGTATTTCGTACCAGTGGTACTGCCCATCCGATAACCATCGTGGATCATTGTATCGGGAGGTGCCTGCAATGCATCGTCCTGATGCGGATTTCCGTGCCAAACCCGGTATGCTTCTTTAACAAACATGTGATCCATCTGCACCGGAAGCCAGGTGTCAAGCGTAGGATGCCAGATATTCTCGTAAACATTGTTTCCGATTGGGAAAGCTTCGGTTACTGTATTGCCATATTGTATTTTATAAATGCCCGGCTCTTTGATGGCTGAAAAATCGAATTTCAGGTAGTTGTACCGTAAAAATTTACCCCAGCTGATTAATTTGCCGTCAAGAACCTTGACCTGTTTTCCGTCTTCGCCCATACGAAACAAACTGGCAGTAGCCAACACTTTATCCTTTGCATCGAGCTCAATTACTGCTACTTTTTGCTGGCTGGGGTGGTAGCCTACCTGTGAATGAGAAATTACAGGTTCCCTTAACCAGGTAGTTACACCGTTTGGAGTGAACATCCATTGAACCACCATCCCTGTTTTTCCGGCAGGGATTATTTCCTGAACCACCAGCCATCCGTTTGAGGCCAGATTGCGGCCGTCAATAAGACCTATTAAACCTGTTAAAGATTGTAAGGTTACCAACGACAAGGGATCATCGGGCGATAATACAAGCTTTTTACCCAAAGCAAATGGTGTGGCTTTGGCATAGGTGTCCCCGAATCTTTCATTGGTAAGCATATTATTGGCTTGCGGGATCTTCTCTGAAAATGCATCAGAAACCATAGGTCCGGTAGGAGCCAGCGGGAAGATACCCGATTGGTCATCCATCAGATAGGTTTTTTTAAAGTAGGCCGATGGCAGAAACTCAATATTCATACCCGCCTTACCCTCTAATTTTTTTGGAACAGGGTTATCAAGAATTACAGAAATAAGACAGCCGTTATCTTTTGCCTCTATCTTTAACCTGCTGGTAAAATCATATTCCTTATAGTATAAAGTAAGTGTTACTGTATGCTCACTTACGTTAACTATACGTTCTTTTACAATGGGGGTAAGATCCCATTGTTCGGGGGTCGGACTTAACCTTATAGCTCCACCTGTAATGGTCCGCACCTCGTGCTGGATCATTTCAATACCATTGACTTTTTCATCATAAAAGCCGCCCGTATTATAAGAATCATTATAAATCATCAGGTCCACCCCTGGTTTTTTAAATACACCCAGTTCATTAAGCTTAAACCCGGTTTGCTGACTATGGCCGGCAACAATTGGAAAAACTGCTAACAAAGAAATCCAAATTACTTTGGCGAAATGTCTGTTCATACTATTCATACTTTATTTTTTAATCTATTTTAGATGTTATGGAATGTGCAATTCATCATGGCTGTTTGCTATAAAGAATTCAGCTGTTATTATTTAAAATGAATGCCTTTACCTTGTAGCGCCAGACAAAGTAAATCTAAGCAATTTTGCAGTCTTCCGGTTTATGGTTTTTAATTTTAACAAATTATTACAATCCTGGAGTGGGAATAATTGTAAGGACTAAATCTGATTTTCCCGTACAGAGTGAAGCGCTCTGCCTGCCTGATGGGCATGAATCCGTTTTTTTGTATTTGGAGGCCCTGTGCAACCGGGGCATCATTCTGTAGCCAGAAGATAAGCGTAATCTTTTCCCGGACCCAGCGGAAGAGCAGCATCTTTCACGGCGCCTATTTTAGCGGCATAACTGTTGCCATTGGAGATATCTTCGTCAGTAACAATATGGATATCAAGCAATCCTTCGGTTTTTGTGCCCGTTTGCAAAAAATTAATCCGGCTCAGGCACAAACTCCATCCCTCCAGCCACAATAACAATTCTTTGCGCTGACTTTCAGTTCCTCTGAAATGAATCAGCAGGTCAATATCGCTGGCTGGTCCTGCCGTACCGTTTTGAA
>CAYTNC010000197.1:0-4899 GCA_964438935.1 uncultured Bacteroidales bacterium | reverse complement strand
TATGCAACAGGTTGACTATATCAGTGATTTTGTTTCGGCCCTCAGCCGGGGTAAGTATCCGCCAGAAAAGCCGATTCTTGAGCACATGGGTATTGTCATCCGCCAATGGTGCCGAAAGCATAAATATGAGATCACCTGGTTTTCACTGGATGGCAAAATTGGTGATGAGAATGCTTTGTACCATAAAATATACCGGCAACTTGTTGACGATATCATCAGTAAAGTTGTCAAAATCAGTTCGTATGCCGATTATAAAAAGCATGTGGTATTCATTGCAGAGGGTCTTATGCGTGAGGGCTTTTCGTGTTTTAACGGGTTGCTGATCGATGGCTGCAACAGTGCATGGAAGCGTGTCGAAATTATGCTCAGGATGTATACAACTGTTTGGTTGAACAACAGAGGCTTTCCATTCGAATATTCTGGCAATGTTCTTCATCATCAAGCGCTTATCACGCTGTATGAGAAAATATCACAAAGGAAACTGATCTTTGCCGATTCGTGTGAATTGAAGTCGTATTACTTCCGAATCCTTGAGAATAAGAGCCGTGAGGAGCACCGAAAGGTAATAAAGAGCCGGCGTTTTACCGATATCATGCCTGAGCTGCACGATGAGGATTTGCTAAACGGGCCGGATGAAAGGATTGCTTGTGTTAAAGAACAGATTGAAAGGCTTGAGGGAATGGAAAAAAAGGTATTATCGGCTTATTACGTGCAGGAGAAAAAACTGGCCGAAATAGCCGGTGAACTGCAAATATCAGCGGAAAATTGCCGCGTGATAAAGCACAGGGCCATGAAGCGCCTCATGAACCTGTTTGCTGACAAAAAGAATTGTAATCATTAAGCAACTTTATAATGCAAGGCAGATGAATTTTAGCCACGACGAAATAGAAAAAAGAAGCCTGATTGAGGAATACCTGTTGGGGCGATTGCAGGAAGAGGAAGAGACCGCTTTGGAGGAGCATTTGTTGCAGTGCGAAAGTTGCAGGGAAAAATGTTTGCAGACAGAGCAGGTCATCAATGCCTTAAAGTCGACGCAGGTAGCGGATAAGACTTTTCAAACACCCTCGGCTGCAAAAAGACACATTGGCTGGTTGGCGATAAGTTTGCGGATTGCAGCTGTGTTTGTTTTGGTTGCCGGCATAGCAATCTTATATAATAAAACAAAGGACCATCCGGAGGAAATTGCTCTCCAAACCAACCTGGTAATGGTTGACACGCTGAACAAAACAGGCGATGATACCATTAAGCAAAATGCTCCCAAAGAAAGTCGTTACGAGACTTCTTCGCAGGCCCGGAATTCAACAGCAAAAGATGAAAACAGGGATATTGCTGCACGGGTAAAAGACGAATGGATAGCCGCAGCATATCGTCCTTCCCCGGTTTTTGAGCAGGCCATCAGAAATGCATTAAGGGGTGCGGCAATAAAGGTAATTGCACCGACTGATTCAGCTGTGTTTACAAGTAATACAACTGTTGTATTCAACTGGGAGAATCGGGAAGACAAGAAAATGGCCCTGCTGGTAAGAAAAAATACGGGCAAGTCCGTTTTTAAACAAGTTGTTGTTCCTCCTTTTGCTTTGGAAATAGAAAATACCGGGTTATACTACTGGCAGTTGCTGGAAGGTGATCAGGTTGTTCATACAGGGAAATTCCTGGTAAATCAGTAAGTTGTTATTGGATTCAGGTCTCTGGCCACCAGGGTAAAACCACCCCAGAACAAGGGATAAGCATACTTTTCATCGCTCACAAGGCTGAGTTTTGCCTGTTGCAGTGCCCTGGAATAACTGAGCCCGCTTAAAATACCTTTGTAGAAGGCAACCATTAGCTTATGGGTGCTAATATCTCCGACTTTCCATAATGAATAAACCATATTGGGAATACCGGCATATAGAAATGCCCGGGTCATGGACATCAGCCCTTCGCCCTTTACCAGTTTTCCTGTTCCGGTTTCGCAGGCACTCAAAACAACCAGACCGGCATTCAGGCTAAGGTCGTACAACTCCGATGAAAAAAGGATACCATCATCTTCGGGCGGGTTTGTTAAGGTATCTGCACCTGTGAACGATGGAGAAAAGACCAATCCCGAAAGATCGGGAAACGACTCATTAAGCAGGCCGTGTGTGGCAATATGAATGAAGTTGAAATGTCCTGCTTCTTTTCGAAAAATTTGTTCGCTGGCCATGGAATGGAGGTATCCCTTGGCTACAATGGATTTATTGTCGAATAAGGTAACAATGTCGCGGATTTCGTTTTCCGAAAATGTCAGTTCATTCCACGTATTGCCATTTACCGAAACCGAGCGCATAATTTCGCCATCGTTGGTCAGCGTATCGATAATAACTTTGTTTTGGGCAAGGATAAAACCGTTTGCACTGTCGGGTTTAAATACCGGGGCAAAACCTACAAATCCTTGCGAAAGGCCTGATAGTTCAGGTGTATTGTTTATGGCATTAATGAAAAGGTTAACTGCGTAATGGTAACCAATATCGAAATTTTTGATCAGGTAAGGAGCCTGTGAAAAGTCGGGATTCCCTGCCGGTTTCCAATTATTGCATAACGTTTCGAAAGGAAGATACAGCAGCTGTTTGTCGGGTATAATAACCAGATGTTCTTTGTTGCCGATTACCTTTTCCACGGGTGCAACAAGTTTGTTGTACAGGGAATTGCTTTCAGTTATAAAATCTTCGAATTCATACGTCTTGATGCTTGCAAGATAATTATTCAGGGAGGCGGCAAAAGAGGAGTCAATGGTTATATGGACAAGGTGATCGCCTTCGGTTGTAAAAACCTGAATGTAAAGCATCGTGTCGGCAATTGTATAGGAGATTAGTGCGGTTTTCCCGTCAAGTGTATTGCAGATGTTGCTAAAAGTAACAGCCGGGACATCTTTACAAAATTTTTCGAAAGCCGGAAACTGATTCAGCAATCCGGTCTTCATTTTTTCATACTGCTCTTCGAGTCCGATAAGCTTCTTGTATAACTGGCCTGTTTCCAATCCATATAGCGTATCAACATTTGCCTCCAGGTTCAGTATTTCAGCTTTGCACGATCGGATACCAGCTGCCATTTTCTTTTCTTTTTGAATCAACGAATCGGGTATTCCTGCAACCTGCATGGCTTTTTTGCGTGTTATCGATTCGCGCAGTATTCCGTATTTTCCCGTCTCCATAAGACCGAACAATTCCTCAGGCAGGGCCGCATCATTTGTGATTTGCATTTTCAAATACAGGGTGTTGATGGCATTGGCCAGAATAGCTGAGCTTTCTTCCGAAAGCCATTGTTTTGATTCATATCCCGAATAACCGCTTCGTAAGGTATGCATGTAAACGACTGCCTTCCTGTATTCTTTTGTCGCCAGGTCAAGTGACCTCAAATCGTTTCTGTTGTTCTGGTATATTCGTGTGTATATCCTGGCCTTCAGGTAAACCGACCCCAGGTATGCCGGCTGATCGGAGACAAGCATTTCTGACTGACCACCGGTAAATGGCATTGTCCTGGTATTGACCCGGATGGCACTATCAATACATTGCAGTGCCGAGTCGGGTTGGTTTATGGCCAGGTAACCTTCGGCCAGATTGTTGTAATAATTGGCCAAATCGGGGTGGTTTTTACCTTCCATAGTGGTGTTCAGATTCTGTATGGCTTCGGCAAACTTGTTAATGGCCATGGTGTAATCGCCTTTTCTGAAGTAAATATCACCGATGTTATTGATGGTTTGGGCTACATCAATGCTGTAGTTTCCAAATACGGCTGTTTTAATCTCAAGAGCTTTGTTATGATGGCTTAGGGCCTTGTCGAACTGGTTGCTGTGCCGGTACACATTGGCCAGGTTCATGTACGACATGGCAATGTCGGGATGATTGGCCGGAAGTGATGCCTCGCGAATGACCAGTGCCTGCAAATGACAGGTTAATGCCTGCGAATGGTTTCCGGTGGCTTCGTATATGGCGCCGAAGTTATTCAGGCATTGGGCAGTAAGCGGATGGTTTTCTCCATACACTTCCTTGCGTATGCCGTAGACCATTTTCTCATAATTGAGGGCTTTCTGGTAATCACCTTTCTGGTATAACACAACTGAAAGATTGCTGTAGCTGGCGGCGGTGTGCAAGTGATTTTTTCCTAAGGTTTTTAATCTTATTTGCAGGGCTTTTTCGTGCATGATCAGTGCCGAGTCAACATCTCCCAGGTCAAGGTAGGCATTGCCCATGGTATTATACCCCGATGCAATTTGCGGGTGTTCATCGCCATGGATATTCCGGATGATGTCCGATGCCTGGGAACAATGAAAGATGGTTTTGTCGTATTTACCTGCTAGCGAATAAACAATACCCAGGTTTCCGTGTGCCGATGAGGTTCGTATATGATTGTGGCCGTAGTATTGTTCAGACAAACCGACCACACGCGACATATTGTGAACAGCCTTTTCGAAATCGGAGTAATTACAGAGAATTCGTGATTTCAGCGTGTAAGCGTCAATGAGTACAATGGTAGAATCCTTTCCCAATTCATTTGTTTCATTGAAAACAGTTGCCAGGGTATTTTCTGCGCTGTCGATATCGTTGCGGTATGAATACAGATAGGCGATTTCGGTAAGCGACCGCAGGTTCATTAGTTTCTGTTCGTTTGAGGCAAACCAATTGGCGGCCTTTTTATAGCAAACAATGGCACTGTCGTATCGTTGTGCCCTGTTCAGCTGTTTAGCCCTGGTAAAGTAATGAAATCCAAGACTGTCGGAATTTTCCTGGCTGAAAAGAGGAGGGGAGTTAAATAGAAAAAAGAAAAAAATCAGCAGGTATGGGAAGCGTTTTGGTTTGGCATTCATGGCATAGGTAATTGCGGGATTAAGATGATCAGGTGTTAGTTTGCAGGTTGCTCCGAAAGGCATATCAGGTTCAGAAA